>JAOPWK010000171.1 GCA_025965735.1 Frankiales bacterium | reverse complement strand
CTCGCGCCGGAGCAGCTCGGCGATGGCCTCGGCCTCGGCACCGACAGACGGGTGGGCGTGCGCCTCGACCGCACCGGCCGGGGCGCCGGGGAGCGGCTGCAGGTCGCGGTGCGCGCGGATGCGGTCGGCGGCCAGCCCGGGTGCGGGCAGCCGGGTGGCGACGCGCCGGGAGGCCTCCAGCAGCCCGGCGCCGGAGCGGCGGCAGGTGCGCAGCGCCACGACGGGAGCCGGGGCGCCCGCGGCCGTGCGGAAGCGGTCCGGGAACTCCAGCAGCCCGCGCACCTCCGCACCGCGGAAGGCGTAGATGGACTGGTCCGGGTCGCCGACGACGACGAGGTCGCGTCCGCCGCCGGCCAGCGCCTGGAGCAGCCGCTCCTGCGCAGGGTCGGTGTCCTGGTACTCGTCGACGAACACCGCGCCGAACCGCGCCCGCAGGGCCGGCCCGTGCTCCGGGTCCTCCGCGATCAGGACCGCCCGATGGACCAGCTCCGCGTAGTCGATCGCCCCCTGCGCGTCGAGCACGTCGAGGTACTCGCCGAAGAAGCCGGCCAGTGCACCCCAGTCGGCCCGCCCCTCCCGCTGTGCCAGCCCGGCCAGGTCCTGCGGCTCGAGCCCGACCTCGCGCGCCCTCGAGAGCAGCGCGCGCACCTCCTCGGCCAGCCCGCGGGTGGTGAGGCAGGCACGCAGCGTCGGCGGCCACTCCCGCCCCAGCTCGACCGACCCGAGCAGCAGCTCGCGCAGCGCGACGTCCTGCTCGGCGCCGGACAGCAGCCGCAGCGGCTCGGCCCACAGCTCCGGCGGCGCGTGCTCGCGCACCAGGGCGTAGCAGAACGCGTGGAAGGTCCACGCGGCCGGACCCGCGCTCGTGGTCCCGAGGCGCGCGGTGATCCGCTCGCGCAGCTCCTGCGCCGCCTTGCGGCTGAAGGTCAGGACGAGCACCTGCTCGGCGGCGAGCCCCGCCTCCACCCGCCGCGCGACGGCCTCGACCATCGTCGTCGTCTTGCCCGTGCCGGGCCCGGCCAGGACCAGCAGCGGCCCGCCGCCGTGCGCCAGCACCTCGGCCTGCTGCGGGTCCGGCACCATGCGCCGGGCCGGCTTCGGCGGCGTCCGGACGAGCCGGTACGGCGACGGGGCCGGGACGACGCGGACGGAGGGGCTCACGAGGGACCACTCCACCACGCAGGTACGACAACCTGCGGCAGCTCCTACAGGAAGCCGGCGAACCGCTCCGTACCCGGCACGAGCGTCAGGCCCGGCACGCCGTGGCTGCGCGCGTACGCGATCTGGCGCGCGAGGTCGCTGACGCCGTTGCTGAGCGCGTACGGCGCGACGGCCAGGGTGCTGAGCGTCCCGATGGCGCGGCCGCTCCCGTCCAGCACGCCGCTGCCGCTGTCGCCGGGGATGCCCGGCGTGAGCGTGTAGACCGTGTGGCTCCAGCCGGCGCCGGTGGAGCCGAGGGACAGGCCGCGCTTGGGGCTGGTGTCCTGCAGGCCGAAGCGCAGACTGCTGTTGCCGTAGCTGACGACCTGCTCCCCGGAGCTCGTCCCGTCCGTGTCCAGCGCCACCGGCCCGCCGAACACGGGCACCGACGGGTTCGTGCGCCGGACGTCGCTCGGGTCCAGGCGGATCAGCGCGAAGTCGTTGTAGGCGCAGGCGCTCACGTCCTTCTCGCGCGCCCGCTGCATGGCGATCCAGCTGCTGTAGACCAGGGTCCCGGGCTTGCCGGCGCCCTGCACGGCGACGCGGGTGCCGAGCGGAAGCGAGCCGGCCAGGCAGCCGTCGGTCTCGGTGGAGCCGCCGGTGCCGGCGCAGTGCGCGGACTGGCCGAGGTAGACGGCGCCGGTGCGGTCGGTGAAGACGAAGTTCGCCGTGCACTGCGCGCCCTCGGTCGCGGTCTGCACGCCGGGCGTGACGGTGGCGGTCGCGGCGGAGGCGAAAGCGGGCTTCTTCGCGGGCGCCGGGGCGGCCGTGGCGGACGCGGCGCCCAGGGCGAGGGCGGCGACGACGGCGGAGGCGAGCAGCGGGCGCAGGTGCACGGCAGGTCCTCGGGTCAGGGGGGGTCTGACCCGTACAACGAGGCGCCGGCGGAACGGTTACCGGCCGTCCCACCGGGCCGCGGCCAGATCGACCCTCTCGCCGTGCAGCGGACAGCCCTCGGCGGCCAGCAGCCGCAGCGCCTCCTGCAGGTACGGCTCGGCCGGCCGCCCCGACGCCTGCACCACCCGCTGCCACGGGACCTCGTGGCCGTGGTCGCTCATGACGGCGCCGACGGTGCGCGGGGACCCGCGGCCCATGAGCTCGGCCACGTCCCCGTACGTCATGACCTTGCCGCGCGGGATGCGGTCGACGACGTCCAGGACCTGCCGGGCGTACGGCGTGGGCGGCGCGCCAGCGCGGGCGCGCACGGCCAGCCCGGCCGACGAGGTGGCAGGCGAGCGCTTCACAGGGCAGAGTGTGAGGGCCGTCCACGCCCGTGGACAGCGCAGGGGCCCGCGGAATCGGAGCGCACGGTGAGCTGTCAGCGGCTGCTTCCCGGCGTCCTGCCCCCCGACGCCGTCGTGCTCGCGTCGCACCACGTGCACCTGCAGCCGCTGCCGCGCCAGGTGAGCGCCGCGCGCGCGTTCGTCCGGGACCACGCGCCGGCCCTGTCGGACGACACTCGCGAGGTGCTCATGCTGCTGACCAGCGAGCTGGTCACCAACGCCGTCCTGCACGCCCGGACCGAGATCGAGCTGGGCATCGCCGAGACCGAGCACTCCGTGCTGGTCACGGTCCACGACGAGGACCTGGCACGGCCCGAGCAGCAGCCGTACGAGAAGCGCGAGGGCGGCTGGGGACTCGGCCTGGTGACCGCGCTCGCGGCGAGGTCGGCGATGACGCACCACCCGGGCGAGGGCAAGACCGCGTGGTTCGTGCTGCCGCGCGGCGAGGAGGTGGACGCCGACCCCGGCGCTGCCGTCCGCCCCGGGCAGGACGACCTGGGGACGGCGGGGCTGTGAGCGCCGACCAGCCGGTGCCGAACCCGGTCACCGCCGCGCGCACCGCGGGCCTGCTGCACCTCGGCCGCGACGGGCACGAGCGCGGCGCCTCGATCCGCAAGCTCGCGACCGGCATCACCGGCTTCGACCACGTCGCCATGGGCGGGCTGCCCGCCGGTCGCGCGACGGTCGTCGCCGGGCAGGCCGGCAGCGCGAAGACGGTCTTCGCCGGGCAGTTCCTGGCCGAGGGCGTCCGCATCGGCCAGGCCGGTGTGTTCGTGACCCTCGAGGAGCCGGCCTCGGACCTGCGCACCAACCTCGGGACCCTCGGCTTCGACGTCCCGGACTGGGAAGCAGCCGACCAGTGGCGCTTCGTCGACGCCAGCCCCGTGATGCGCAGCACCGGCGGCATCACGCCGTACAGCCTCGAGACGCTCGCGGCGCAGATCGGCCACGCGGTCGACGCGACCGGCGCGGAGCGGCTGGTGCTCGACAGCCTCAACGCCGTGCTGTCCCTGCACGACGACGTCGCCGTCGCCCGCCAGCTGCTGCGCTCGCTCATCGCGATGCTGCGCGGCATGGGGCTGACCATCGTCCTGACCGTCGAGACGCCCGGCGACCCCGGCGGAGGGCTCTCCCGCTACGGCATCGAGGAGTTCGTCGCCGACAGCGTCGTGCTGCTGCGCAACGTGCGCGAGGGGACGTTCCGCCGCCGCACCGTCGAGGTGCTCAAGATGCGCGGGGCCATGCACCACAAGGGCGACGTGCCGTTCACGGTCGTCCCGGGCCAGGGCATGGTCGTGCTGCCGGTGCGCGAGCCGGAGCAGGAGTCGAACCTCGCCGACGCCCGCCTGTCCACCGGCAACGCCGACCTGGACGCGATGACCGGCGGCGGGCTGTTCCGCGGCTCGTGCGCGCTGATCTCCGGGCCGACCGGGACCGGCAAGACGCTGCTCGCCACGCAGTTCCTCACGGCCGGTCTGCACGAGGGCGAGCAGGCCGTCCTGTTCGCCTACGAGGAGACCCGCGAGCAGGTCCTGCGCAACGCCCGCGGGTGGGGCCACCAGCTCGCGGAGCACGAGCAGGATGGGCGGCTGCTCATCGTGCCGCTCTACCCGGAGGTCGCCTCGCTGGACGACCACCTGGTGGAGATCCGGGCCGTGGTGGACCGCTTCGGCCCGGCCCGCATCGCGGTGGACAGCCTGTCGGCGCTGGAGCGCCTGGGCTCACCCACCTCGTACCGCGAGTTCGTCATCGGGCTGACCTCCTTCGTCAAGGAGACCGGCGTCGCGTCGGTCGTCACGGCCTCAGCACCCGACCTGCTGGGGGGCGCCTCGGCCACCGAGAGCCACATCTCCGGGCTGATCGACGCGATCCTGCTGCTGCGCTACGTGGAGGTGGACAGCACGGTGCGCCGCGCCCTGACCGTGCTGAAGATGCGCGGCAGCGCGCACGACCCGTCGATCCGCGAGTTCACCATCGGCAGCACGGGTCTGGCCATGGGCGAGCCGTTCCCGAACGCCTCCGGCATCCTCGGCCGCGTCCCGACCGGGTAGTCCTCCCGCCCCGGCAGGTCTATGGTCCGGGCGGTGAGCACGCAACCCGGCGGCATCGCCGGCGTCTTCGACCGTGCCGCCGACACCTACGACCGCGTCGGCGTGCCGTGGTTCGCCCCCATCGCGCAGGGACTGGTCGAGGAGCTGGACGTCCAGCCCGGTGAGCGGGTGCTGGACGTCGGCTGCGGCCGGGGTGCGGCACTGGTGCCGCTCGCCCGTGCGACGGGACCGGGCGGCCACGCGCTGGGCGTGGACCTCTCGCCGCGGATGGTCGAGCGCACCGCGGCCGACGTCGCGGACCTGCCGTGGGTCCAGGTGCGCGTGGGGGACGCGAGCGCACCGGAGCTGCCTCCGGCGTCGTACGACGTGGTGGCGTCCTGCCTCGTGCTGTTCTTCCTGCCGGACCCGCAGGCCGCGACCCGCGCGTGGACCGAGCTGCTCGTGGCGGGCGGCCGCCTGGGCGCCACGACGTTCGGCCCGCAGGACGACCGCTGGAAGCGCGTGGACGACCTCTTCACGCCGTTCCTCCCGCCGCAGATGCAGGACGCCCGCACCAGCGGGAGGCGCGGTCCCTTCGCCAGCGACGAGGGCGTGGAGGAGCTGCTGCGCTCTGCGGGGCTCGAGGACGTGCGCACCGCGCGCCGCACGGTGCGGGCGACATTCGCCGATCCGCAGCAGTGGCTGGACTTCTCGTGGTCGCACGGGCAGCGCGCGATGTGGGAGGCCGTGCCGCAGGAGCAGCACGACGACGTTCGCGACCAGGCCTTCGCGCTGCTCGACGGGTGGGACGACCTCTCCTTCGAGCAGGACGTCAGGCACACGCTCGGCCGGCGCCCCGAGGGACACCAGCCGAGCGAGAACGCCTAGTAGGTCGGCAGACTCGGATCCACCTGCGCGGCCCACGCCAGGACGCCGCCCTGGACGTGCACGCTGTTGGTGAGGCCGGCCGCCTTGAGGGCGGCGAGGGCCTCGGCGGAGCGGACGCCGCTCTAGCAGTGCAGGACGATCTGCTTGTCCTGCGGCAGCTGGGCCAGCGCCGAGCCGTTGAGGATGTCGCCCTTGGGGATGAGCACCGAGCCGGGGATCTGGACGATCTCGTACTCGGCCGGCTCGCGGACGTCGACGAGCAGGAAGTCCTCACCCGCGTCCATCTTCGCCTTGAGCTCGGTCGCCAGGATGGTGCTGCCGGAGGCCGCCTTCTGGGCCTCCTCCGACACGACGCCGCAGAACGCCTCGTAGTCGATGAGCCCGGTGATCGTGGGGTTCTTGCCGCACAGCGGGCACTCGGGGTCCTTGCGGACCTTGATCTTGCGGTACTCCATCTCGAGGGCGTCGTAGACCATCAGCGAGCCCACCAGCGGCTCGCCGATGCCGGTGAGCAGCTTGATGGCCTCGGTCGTCTGGATCGAGCCGATGGAGGCGCACAGGACGCCCAGCTCGCCGCCCTCGGCGCAGCTCGGCACCTTGCCGGGCGGCGGCGGCTCCGGGTGGAGGCTGCGGTAGCAGGGGGCGTTCGCGTCCGGGGCTGTCGGCCAGAAGACCGACGCCTGGCCGTCGAACCGGTAGATCGAGCCCCAGACGTACGGCTTGCCGAGGAAGAACGCCGCGTCGTTGACCATGTACCGCGTCGCGAAGTTGTCGGTGCCGTCGACGATCAGGTCGTACTGGCTGAAGATGTCCATGACGTTCGTGGAGTCCAGGCGCTCCTTGTGCAGCACCACCTCGATGAGCGGGTTGATCTCCAGCACGGAGGCCTTGGCGCTCTCGGCCTTGCTGCGGCCGATGTCGCTCTGGCCGTGGATGACCTGCCGCTGCAGGTTGCTCTCGTCGACGGTGTCGAAGTCGACGATGCCCAGCATGCCGACGCCCGCCGCAGCCAGGTACATCAGGGTCGGGCTGCCGAGACCACCGGCGCCGACCGCGAGCACGCGCGCGTTCTTCAGGCGCTTCTGCCCGTCCATGGCGACGTCGGGGATGATCAGGTGGCGGCTGTAGCGCATGACCTCTTGGCGGGTCAGCTCGCTGGCCGGCTCCACCAGGGGCGGCAGGGACACGTGTACTCCTCGGGGCAGGGAACGTCTTCCTGGTCAAGCCTGCCAGCGGGGCGCTTCTTCCCTAGGGGTAGGGCCACGGACCGCGGGCGCAGCCGTCCAGCCCCTTGGTCTGCTGCAGCATCACCGGCGCCACCTGCCCTGCCCCGGGGCAGTCGGCGTGGCCGAGGCCGAGGGTGTGGCCGACCTCGTGGTTCACGACGTACGAGCGGTAGTCCTCGAGGTGCCCGTCGTAGCTCGGGGCGCCGCGCAGCCAGCGGGCCGCGTTGAGGACCGCCGTGGCGCCGTTGGCGCACGAGAAGTAGCCGCCGGTGTCCAGCGGCGCGCACAGCTGGTCGGTCAGGGCGGGACTGGCCAGCACCACCCGCAGGTCTGCGTCGTCCTCGTCGTCCACCCGCTGCATCGCGCGCCTCGCCGTCCACGACCGCGGGTCGGCCAGCGTCCCCTCGACGGCGGCCGCGAAGCCGCTCGCCTCGATCCCCAGACCCCCCTCGACCTCCACGACGTACGTCGTCAGCTCGCCCGCGCCGGTCCGTGCGCTGGTGCCAGGCACCACCTCGAGCCGTCCGTGGCCGCGCTGCACGACCGGCAC
>JAOPWK010000137.1 GCA_025965735.1 Frankiales bacterium | reverse complement strand
GGAGCGCGCCAAGGCGGTGCTGGAGGTCTTCAAGGAGAAGCTGATCAAGCGCCAGATCTCCCTCAAGACCCTCGAGGCCGGGGACCCGCAGCAGTCCGGCAAGGAGGTCCGGATCACCGCCACGGTGAGCGAGGGCATCAGCCAGGACGACGCCAAGAAGGTCAGCAAGCTCATCCGCGACGAGGGGCCCAAGGGCGTGCAGGCGCAGATCCAGGGCGACCAGCTGCGCGTGTCGGCGAAGAAGAAGGACGACCTGCAGACGGTCATCGCGCTGCTCAAGGGCGCCGACTTCGACTTCGCGCTGCAGTTCACCAACTACCGCTGAGCCGCCCCCGAGGCTGAGAGGCGCGTCACGCAGGAGTCGGGGCCCTGCGCGTCGAACAGGGTGATGCTGCCCGGGGACCGGGCACCGTCTTCGAGGAGCCCCATGAACGTCCGTCGACGCGCCGCCCTCCCGGTGGCCTGCGCCCTGCTGCTCGGCGTCGCCCCCCAGTTCGCCTCCGGAGCGCAGCCCGTTCCGGTGGACGCGTCCGTCGCGTCGCTGGCGGCCGAGCTCTACCCCGCGCTCGCGAAGGGTCCCGGCTTCGACGGGGCGCGCGTGCCGGTGGAGGAGTTCCGCCAGCCCGAGAGCGACGCCTCTCAGCTCGTGAAGGGCCCGGGCGGCCAGTCCGTGCGGGTGCGCATCGCGCCGGCCGAGACGGGTGGCTCGCTGGAGACCCACGACGGCTTCACCGTCCTGCGCGGCGAGGACGGCACCTGGCGCTACGCCGTCAAGGCCCCTGACGGCCGCTCCCTCACCGCCTCGGATGCGGTCGTGGGTCGCGACGCGGCACCCGCGGGGCTGCAGCCCGGCCTCGGCCGCCGCGCCCCGGAGCAGGTCAGCCCTGAGGAGGAGGCGGAGGCCCGCGGGCACGCCGAGATGCTGCGCCAGATGCAGATCGCCTCGGCGGCGGCGAACGCCACGGCGTCGGTCGCCGAGCCCCGCGTGTTCCGCTTCCCCGTCCTGATGCTCGCCACCTGGTGGGACTCGGCGGCCGGGCAGACCGGGCCGCAGTTCCAGGAGGACAGCGACACCCCGGAGCACTTCGAGAAGCTGCTCGACGGCTTCGGCGGCAACCCGACCGGCACGCTCACCGAGTTCTACTTCGAGGACTCCTTCGGGACCTTCCTCGTGCAGGTCGACGTGCACGGGCCGTTCACCTCGTACCGCTCGGCCGCTGAGGACGAGTGCTACTACGGCGGCATCGAGGCCGGCGACGACGGCCGGACCGACCTCGACCTGATCGACGACGTGCTCGGCATCGGCGGCGGCGGCGCGCTCGGCATGGCCGTCGAGTCGGTGCCGCAGGCCGACCCGACCGTGAACTTCGGCGACTACGACAACGACGGCGACGGCACCGTCGACTTCGTCGGCATCGTGCACTCCGGGCCGGACATGGCCGTGACCGGCGACCCCTGCCACACCTGGTCGCACGCCATCCAGGCCACGCTGGCCAACGGCATCGTCGAGGGCGCGGCCGGCATGACGCCCGGCACCCTCGGCGGCGGCCTGCCCACCACGGACGGCGTGTTCGTCGACCGGCTGTTCACGATGCCGGAGTTCGACGAGCCGGGGAAGGTGCTGCCGATCGGCGTCGCCACGCACGAGATGGCGCACGCGCTCGGTGAGCCCGACTACTACAACACCACCTACACCAGCGCCGGCACCGGCGACCACGACATCATGTCCGGCGGCTCGTACGGCGGTAACCCGACCGGCAGCAACCCCACCGGCTTCAACCCGGCGTCCCGCGTCTTCCAGGGCTGGACCACGCCCACCGTCGTCGACGGTGACCTGCGCGGGTACGTGCTGCAGCCGCGGCGCATCCGGCCCAAGGACTACGACCCGGCCAAGCCGAATCCGAGCCTGCTGCTCGTCCCGGTGAAGGAGATCGCCGTGGGCGAGGTCGACGAGACCGGCCACGAGTGGAGCGAGAACGACGTCTACGGCCTGGCCAAGAACCCGAAGACCGGCAAGTTCATCATCGAGGGCTACTACCTCGAGAACATCAACCGGACGGCGACCGCGCCCACGAAGATCCACCCGGAGATGACGCGGCAGCCGTACTTCGACCGCTCCTTCTTCAACAGCGGGATCATGGCCTGGCACTTCGACTACCACCTGCGCAGCAACGTGCTGTTCCAGAGCAACAACGCGCAGACGGACGCCAACCGGCCGCAGATGGACCCGATGGAGTTCGACTACAACGACAACACCCAGGAGCTGCAGCTCAACAAGGGCCGCGGCAACGCGGAGGACCTCATCGCCTCCGCCGCGACCGGCATCACCAGCGGCACCCGGATGCTCCCGCCGGGCGCGGACGCGACGGCCTTCACCGGCCCGCCGACAGAGCCGATCGCCATGTCCGGCGCGGTGCTGCCGACGCAGACCGCCGACAACCCGTTCAGCGTCCCGAAGAACCCGAACAACAAGTCGATGACGGTGCGGGTCACCGGGACGGGCGACTGCACGCTGCAGCTGCTCAAGGACGGCAAGGAGCTCGGCGCTCCGGTCGACAGCGGCTTCGTCGGCGCCGAGGAGCTCATCGTCGTGAACGACCCGCCGCCGGGCGAGTACATCGCGCGGGTCGGCGACTTCGCAGCCTGCCTGCAGTACGAGGGGTCCGTGACGTTCACCAACTCCGGTGGCGTCCTGGAGACCAAGGGCGCGGCGGACACCTGGTCCAACTGGTCGAAGAAGCCCACCGGCTGGGCGTTCACCAACATCGGCCCGAAGCAGGCGAACGGGCTGGACCACGCGGCCGACGGCGGCGACGGCAGCGGCGCGATCAGCCTGGACGTCGTGAACCTCGGCGCGACCGAGAGCGACACCTCCCCCGGCTTCGTCACCGGCGCCACCTCCGGCCGCGGCACGCAGGGCGCCAACGCCGGTCGCAGCAACGCGATGACCGTCCCGGTCTTCAACAACGGCGGCAAGGCGGTCTCCTCCGCGTCGGTCACCGTCCGCGAGGGCTCGGCCTCCGGGCCCGTCGTTGCGCAGGGCACCGTCGCCGGGCTCGGCGCCTACACCCGCAAGGCGTTCCCGTTCACCTGGACGCCGCGCGAGGAGGGCTCGCACACGCTGGTCACCACGGTCACCAGCAGCGGCAACGCCCTGACCGGCAACGACGTGCAGGCCACGGAGCTGTGGGTCGGCTCGGCCGCCCCGCGCGTGCTGATCGTCGACGACGACGGCGCCGTCGACCAGGACGTCGCCATCGCCGGCTCGCTGTCGGCGCTCGGGGTCCCGTACACGATGGTCACCGAGCACCCGGACGCCGCGACGCTCAAGAAGTACGAGGCCGTGGTCTGGGAGGCGGGCGGGGACCGCGCCGTCGGACAGCTCGATGCGGGCGACGTCAGCGCGCTGACCAGCTTCCTGAACGGCGGCGGGAAGCTGCTGCTCACCAGCAACCGCGCCGTCAGCGCGCTCGCCACGCCGCCCGGTCGCACGAACCCGGGTGCCAGCGAGGCCGGCGCTGCCTTCGCGCTGAACTACCTCGGCGCCGCCAGCGGCCAGGTGGAGCCGATGACGGAGGCCACCGCCCTCACCGGCAAGGGCATCATGGCCGGCGCGCACCGCCTGACGGTCTGCCCGGGTCGCTGCACCCTCGACCCGATGACGCCGTCGGACGAGGCGTTCGGCACGTCCCAGGCGCTGTTCACCTCGCCGAAGAACGACGAGGGCGAGACGTACGGCGTGGCGGTCACCGGCGACGCGGCCCACAAGGGCTTCAAGACGGTGACGCTCGGCTACAACCTCGCGCAGCACGCGACGGCCGACGCCACCACCGACGTCCTGCGTCGCACGCTGGGCTTCTTCGGGGTCCGCACGGCCGCTCCCGCGGTCCGCACGGCCGAGCCGGTGGTCTACCACTCCGCCGTCCGGCAGTCGGTCAGCGGCAAGCCGGTCGACGTCCGCGCGGTCGTGCTCGGCGGCTCCGGCGACCAGCCGGTGACGCTGTTCTACCGCCGCCACGCCAAGGGCGGCTACGTCGCGCAGCCGATGAAGAAGGGCACCGCCCCGGGCAGCTTCCACGGCACCATCCCGGGCAACGCGGTGACGCCGGACGGCGTGGACTACTACCTGAAGGCCGGGTCGAGCACGACGTACGACCCGCCGTCCGCGCGCAACCAGTCGGTCGTGCACGCCATCGCGGTGGCCATCCCGGAGGTCGCGAGCCCGCTGGCCGTCCAGCCCGTGGCGGCGGCTCCGGCGCCGGACGTCGCGGCGCCCGGCACCTCCGCGCCGGGCATCTCCCCTGCGACGGGCAGCCTGCCCGCGACGGGCGCCTCGGGCCTGCTCGCCCTCGCCGCGTTCGGCCTGCTCGGTGCGGCTCTGCTGGGGCGGCGGCTGACCCGCCCGGTCTAGCCCGACGCCGCACGCCGACGGCCGGTCCTCCTGCGGGAGGGCCGGCCGTCGTCGTCGCTAGCGCTGGTAGCCGGCCATCTGCTCGAGCCGGGCGATCCGCTCGGCCATCGGCGGGTGCGTGCTGAACAGCTTGCCCAGGCCGCCGCCGCGGAACGGGTTGGCGATCATCAGGCTGCTCGTCGGCGCGAGGCTGGGGTCCTCGACCAGCGGCCGGGCAGCGGTGCCGAGCTCGAGCTTGCGCAGCGCGCTGGCCAGCGCCAGCGGGTCGCCGGTGACCTGCGCACCCGTGGCATCGGCGGCGTACTCACGGCTGCGGCTGATGGCCATCTGGATGACGCCGGCGGCGATCGGGCCCAGGACGACGAGCAGCAGGCTGGACAGGACGTTGCCGCCCTCGCGGTCGCGTCCACCGAAGATCATGGCGAACTGCGCCATGTTCGCCAGGAAGGTGATGACGGTGGCGAGCGCGGCGGCCACCGAGCTGATGAGGATGTCGCGGTTGCCGACGTGCGCCAGTTCGTGGCCCAGCACGCCACGCAGCTCGCGCTCGGTGAGCAGCTCGAGGATCCCCTCGGTGCAGCAGACGGCGGCGTTCTGCGGGTTGCGGCCGGTGGCGAAGGCGTTCGGCGCGGTCGTCGGGCTGAGGTAGAGGCGCGGCATCGGGATGCGCATCGCGTGGGCGATCTCGGCGACGGTCGCGTACAGCCGCGGGTGCTGCACCTGGCTGACCGGGTAGGCGCGCATGCTCCGCAGCGCGAGCTTGTCGCTGTAGAACCAGCTGTAGCCGTTGACCCCCAACGCGATGACCAGCGCCAGCACCAGGCCGCTCGGGCCGAACTGCGCCCCGACGAACAGGATGATCGCGGAGAGCAACCCCAGCAGGGCGGCTGTCTTGAGCCCATTGCGATGCGCGTGCACAGCGGTGTCCTCCTCCTGTGTTCCTGCGCCCGTTAGAACGCGGACCGCGGGCCGCGCGTTCCGGCTCAGCGCGTGCGGCGGGCCTTCGCGACGGCCTCCAGCCGCTCCGCGGCGACGACCTCCTCGGCCTTGTCCGCGGCCGGGTCCAGCGGGGGCGGCGGCGGCACGTCGGCCAGCCAGGCGCGCAGGTCGGCCTGCTCCTCGACCGGCCGCTCCCCGTCGGCCGGTACGAGCGCCGGCGCCCAGAACAGCGCGTCGAACGGGCAGACCTCGACGCAGATGCCGCAGTACATGCACAGCGACCAGTCGATGGCGAAGCGGTCGAGCACGTTGCGCACGCGCGGCCGACCACCTGGCCCGGCCGGCGGTGCGGCCTCCGTGTGGCCCTCGACATGCAGGCACCAGTCCGGGCACTCGCGCGCGCAGAGCATGCAGACGGTGCAGTTCTCCTCGAGCAGCGCGATGGTGCCGCGGCTGCGCGTCGGCGGCTCGAGATGGGTGTCCCGCTGCTGGAGCCCGGGCTGCTCCACCGGGTCCTCGTTCGACTCGCTCACAGCGGGTCCCCCGGCGGCACCGGCACCGGCGAACCGGGCGGCTGCAGCCGCCGGCCGGTCTTGCCCGCCGGGTCGACCGCGCCGGGCCACGGCACCTGCCGCGCAGCCAGCACCCGCTCCTTGCGCAGCGGGTGGCCGTCGAAGCCGTCCGGCAGGAGCAGCGGCACCAGGTGCGGGTGCCCGTCGAACGCGATGCCGAACATCTCGGCGGCCTCCCGCTCGTGCCAGGAAGCGCCGGCGAACACGGCGACCAGCGAGGCCAGCCGCGGGTCCTCGCGCGGGAGCGAGGTGCGCAGGTGGACGCCGTGCCGCCCGGCGACGGACCAGAGCCGCACCACCACGTCGAAGCCGCGCGGGTGCTCGTCCACGGCGAGCAGCACGTCGAAGTAGCTGCCGTCCAGCTCCGGGTCGTCGCGGACGGCGGTCACTGCCGCCACCCAGTCCGCCGGCGGGACGTCCGCGGTGACGACGCCGTACGACGTGCTCACGGTGGCGCCGGGCAGCACCGTCGCGAGCCGCTCGCTGATGCTCACAGCGACCGCGCCCGCAGCTCCTGCGGCCCCACCTCGACGGCCGGCCGCACCAGTCCGGCGGTCGACGCGGCGGGCGCTGCTGTCGCGGGGACCAGGGCGCGGAGCGCGTCCAGCAGCGCCTGCGGCCGTGGCGGGCAGCCCGGCACGTAGAGGTCGACCGGGACGAGCTGGTCCACCCCCGAGGTCACGCAGTAGGAGTCCCAGTACGGCCCGCCGCTGCTCGCGCAGGCGCCGAAGGCCACGACCCGGCAGCCGGGAGTCGTCGCGTGCAGCTGCTGCACGAGCGGGGCGAGCTTCGCGGTGACGGTGCCGGACACGACCATCACCTCGACCGGCTCACCGGGTGCGGCGTACGGCACCCGTCCGTCGGCCTCCAGCGCGCCGATCATCGCCTCGACGGCGCAGCACGCGAGGCCGACGTTGAGGACGGTCAGGCGGAACCGGTCGAGGACCAGGACGGCCGGCGCCGCCGTCTGCAGAGGCACGTCAGCCGGTGCGGGCCAGCACGAAGTCGGTGAGCGCGTGCAGCGCCTCGCGCACCGGCCCGGCCGGCAGGTCGTCGGCCACCGCGCGTGCCTCGTCGACGTACCCCTGCAGCCGTGCGCGCGCAGCGTCCATCGCGGGGTGGGCGCGCAGCAGCGCGAGCGCCTCCGCGTGCAGCGCGTCGTCGGGAAGCCCGCCCTGCAGCAGCTCGCGCAGCCGTGCGCCACCCGGGTCGTCGCCGGCGAGCACGAGCAGCACCGGCAGCGTGCGGATGCCCTCGCGCAGGTCGGTGCCGGGGGTCTTGCCGGACTTCTCGGTCTCGGACAGCACGTCGATGAGGTCGTCCGAGAGCTGGAAGGCGGTACCGAACACCTCGCCGAAGCGGGCCACCCGCTCGACGTCCGCGGGAGCCGCGCCGGCCGTCATCGCGCCCAGCCGGGCGGAGGTGGCGATGAGCGAGGCGGTCTTGTCCGCGATGACCTGCAGGTGGTGCTCGACGGGGTCCTGGCCCTCGGCCGGTCCGGCGGTCTCGGAGATCTGCCCCTCGACCAGCCGCGCGAAGGTGCGCGACTGGATGCGGGTGGCTTCGGTGCCGAGGCCGGCGGTCAGGTCGGAGGCGCGGGCGAACAGGAAGTCGCCGGTGAGGATCGCGACCGTGTTGCTCCACCGGGCGTTGGCGCTCGGTGCCCCGCGCCGCACGGCGGCCTCGTCCATCACGTCGTCGTGGTACAGCGTCGCCAGGTGCGTCAGCTCCACGACCACGGCGGCGTCCACGACCTGCGGCGCGTGCGGGTCGCCGAGCCGCGCGGCCAGCAGGGCGAGCAGCGGGCGCACCCGCTTGCCGCCGGCCTCGGCCAGGTGACCGGCGGTGACGTCGAGCATCGGGTGGGCGCTGCGCACGACGTCGCGCAGGCGCTCCTCGACGACGCCGAGCCCCTCCTGGACGGCAGCGGCCAGGGCGGGGTCGGCCGCCTCGAGCACCGTTCCGCTGCCCCTCACCCGGAGGACCGCCATCAGTAGACGAACTGCGACGCGCGCTCGGCGAGGTCGAGCACGGGCTGGGGCAGCACACCCAGGACGACGGTGACGGCGAGGCCCAGCGCGATCGCGCCGGCGGTGTAGCCGCTCGGCACGGAGACCGTCGGGCCGTCCGGCGCGGGCTCGCTGAAGAACATCAGCACGACGACGCGGGCGTAGAAGAACGCGGTCACCGCGCTGGCCAGCAGGCCGATGACGACCAGCGCCGTGAGGCCCTCGTCGACACCCGCCTTGAACACGGCGTACTTGGCCATGAAGCCCGAGGTCAGCGGGATGCCGGCCAGCGCGAACAGGAAGAACGCGAAGGTGCCGGCCACCAGCGGGCTCTTGCGGCCCAGGCCCGCCCACTGCGCGAGGTGCGTGGCCTCGCCGCTGCTGTCGCGCACCAGCGTCACGACGGCGAACGAGGCGAGTGTCGTGAAGCCGTAGGCCAGCAGGTAGAACAGCGTGCCGCTCAGGCCGTCCCGCGACAGCGCGATGACGCCGACGAGGATGAAGCCGGTGTGCGCGACGGAGGAGTAGGCGAGCATCCGCTTGACGTCGGTCTGCGTGACGGCGAGCAGCGCGCCGATGACCATCGTGAGGATGGCGATCCCCCACATCATCGGGCGCCAGTCCCACTCGGTCCGGCCGAAGCCCACGTAGAGCACGCGCAGCAGCGCACCGAACGCGGCGATCTTCGTGGTCGCCGCCATCATCGCGGTGACCGGCGTGGGCGCGCCCTGGTAGACGTCCGGCGTCCAGGCCTGGAACGGCACCGCGCCGACCTTGAACAGCAGGCCGACCGCGAGCATCGCGAGGCCGACGAACAGCAGCGCCTCGTTGGACTGCGCCAGGCCTGTGGCGGTGAAGACGTCGCCCAGGTCGACGCTGCCGGCGTAGCCGTACAGCAGGGCCACGCCGTAGAGGAAGAACGCGGAGGCGAACGCACCCAGCAGGAAGTACTTCACGGCGGCCTCCTGCGACAGCAGGCGGCGACGGCGGGCGAGCCCGGCCATGAGGTACAGCGGCAGCGAGAGCACCTCGAGCGCGATGAACATCAGCAGCAGGTTGTTCGAGGCCGGGAACAGCATCATCCCGCCGAGGCTGAACATCGCCAGCGGGTAGATCTCCGTCTGCACCTCGGTCGCCTCGGCCAGCTGCACGTCCTCGCGCGAGCCGGGCAGCACCGATGCCCGGGCGACGACGGCGCCACCGGAGGCGTCCAGCGAGCGCTCGCTCAGCAGGAAGATCGACGCCAGGCCGAGCACGGCCAGGGTCCCCCACAGGAACAGGGAGACGCCGTCGACGGCGATGGCCTCGGCGAACACGAGCTCCTGCGTGCCGGCCAGCGAGATGGTGGCGGCGAGCGCCCCGAGCAGGCCGAGCGCCGCCACGACGATCTGCAGCGTGCGGCGCTTGCTCGCCGGCGCGAAGGCCTCGATCAGCACGCCGATGACGGCCGCGCCGAAGACGATCAGCAGCGGGAGGATCGGCCCGTAGGCGATCTCCGGGGACTGGATGTCGGTGGGCATGGCGTCCTCAGCGGGTCGGGGCGGCAGCGCGCCCCTGGGTCGGTTCCGGGTCGGAGACGCCGGCGTCCTGCATGGTGGCGTCCACGGCCGGCGTGATGACGTCCGTGAGCGGCTTCGGGTAGAAGCCCAGGAAGATCATCAGCGCCAGCAGCGGCGCGACGGCGAGCACCTCGCGCAGGTTCAGGTCGCGCATCCGCTCGCCCAGGTGGGAGGGCAGCCGCAGCGGGCCCTGCATCGTGCGCTGGTAGGCGAGCAGGATGTAGAGCGCGGCCAGGATGATGCCGAGCGCGGACAGCACCGCAGCCACCGGGTAGCGCGTGTACGTGCCGATCAGCACGAGGAACTCGCTGATGAACGTCGACAACCCGGGCAGCGCCAGCGAGGACAGGCCGGCGATGAGGAACGTGCCGGCCAGGATCGGCGCGACGTTCGCGACACCGGAGTAGTCGGCCGTCATCCGGCTGCGCCCGCGGACGATGAGGAAGCCGATGACGAGGAACAGCGCGCCGGTGCTGAGGCCGTGGTTGACCATGTAGAGCACCGCGCCGGTCTGGGCCTGGCTGGTGAACGCGAAGACGCCGAGGCCGATGAAGCCGAAGTGCGCGACCGAGGTGTACGAGACCAGTCGCTTGAGGTCCTTCTGGCCCATGGCGAGCAGCGCGCCGTACAGGATGCCGATGACGCACAGGACGATGACGTACGGCCCGAGGATGCGCGAGGCCTCCGGGAACAGCGGCAGGCAGTAGCGCAGGAAGCCGAACGTGCCGACCTTGTCCAGGATGCCGACGAGCAGCACGGCGCCTCCGACGGGCGCCTCGGCACCCGCGTCGGGCAGCCAGGTGTGGAACGGGAACAGCGGCGCCTTGATGGCGAAGGCGATGAAGAAGCCGCTGAACAGCGCGATCTGCACCGGCGTGCTGATCTCGAGCTCGGTCAGCTGCTCGAAGGCGAAGGTGCCCTCGCCCTGGCTGGCGCTGACGACGTACAGCCCGATGACGGCCGCGAGCATGAGCAGCCCGCCGACCAGGCTGTAGAGCAGGAACTTCACGGCGGCGTACGACCGGCGCGGCCCGCCGTAGCTCCCGATCAGGAAGTACATCGGGATGAGCATCGCCTCGAAGAAGACGTAGAACAGGAAGACGTCGGTCGCGGCGAAGACGCCGATCATCATCGTCTCGAGCACGAGCAGCAGCGCGAAGAAGGTCTTGACGCTGCGCCTGCGCGCAGGCTCGGCCGGCGGCACGGTGGCGGGGTTGGCGGCGTCCTGCGCCGGACGCTCCAGCACGGCGGTCGCGCCGCCGCTGCGGGCGGCGCTCTCCACCAGCGGGCCGATGTCGGGCGAGGTGGCGTGCGCCTGGTCGCTGTCCATCGTGCGGGCGGCCGCGCCGCGGGCCACGCCGGCGGTGCTCTCGGCCTCGGGGTCGGCGTCGTACCAGCTGGCCAGCAGGACGACCGGCACGAGCACCGCGGTCAGCGCGATGAGCACCAGCGCGATGCCGTCGACGCCGACGGCGTACTGCACGCCGAAGGCCGGGATCCAGTCGTAGGCCTGCGCGAACTGGAAGCGGTCACCGGTGGGCTCGAACGCCGCGCACATCACGATCGTGAGCGCGAGCACGACCAGCGAGGTCAGCAGGGCGACCTGCTTGGCGAGCAGGTCGCGGCCCTTCGGGAGGGCGGCGACGACCAGCGCGCCGACGAGCGGCACGACCATGAGGATCGTCAGCCAGGGCGTGTCGCTCATGCTCCCAGCCTCATCACGAGCAGGGCGGCGACCACGAGAGCAGCTCCTCCGAACATGGACAGGGCGTAGGACCGGACGAACCCGTTCTGCCAGCGGCGCAGCCGGCCCGAGCCGCCGCCGATGCCGGCCGCCAGGCCGTGCACCGCGCCGTCGATGCCGCGGTTGTCGACGAACACCAGCGCGCGGGTGAGGTACTGGCCGGGGCGCATGAGCACGCTCTCGTTGAGCGAGTCGAAGTAGAGGTTCCTGCGGGCGGCGACCGTGAGGGCGCTGACGGCCACGGGAGCCGTCGTCGGGACCGGCTTCTTGGCGTACTGCAGGTAGGCCAGGAAGACGCCGAGCGCGCTGACCGCGGTGACGATGACCGTCACCACGATCGGCTCGAGCACGTGGTCGCTCTCCTCGGAGCCGACGACCGGCGCGAGGAAGCTCTGCAGGTCCGCGACGTGCACGAGCACGAAGCCGCTGATGACCGACCCGACGGCGAGCACGATCATCGGCACCGTCATGACGGCCGGAGACTCGTGCGGGTGGACGTCCTCGGTCCAGCGCCTCGGCCCGAAGAACGTCATGATCATCATGCGGGTCATGTAGAAGCCGGTGACGCCCGCGATGACGATGCCGGTGAGGCCGAAGGCCCAGCCGCGGACGCCGCCCTGGTCGAGCGCGTGCTCGATGATGAGGTCCTTGGAGAAGAAGCCGGCGAACAGCGGGAAGCCGATGATGGCCAGGTAGCCCGCGGTCATGCAGGCGAAGGTCACCGGCATCTCCTTGCGCAGGCCGCCGAAGCGCCGCATGTCCACCTGGTCGTTCATGCCGTGCATGACGCTGCCGGCGGACAGGAACATGCAGGCCTTGAAGAAGCCGTGCGTGAGCAGGTGCAGGATCGCGACCGCGGCGGCGCCGGGGATGGCGACCGCGAGGAACATGTAGCCGATCTGGCTGACGGTGGAGTAGGCCAGGACCTTCTTGATGTCGTCGTAGACGCAGCCGATGACCGCGCCGATGACCAGCGTGATGGCGCCGATGATGCCGACGACCAGGCGCGCGGTGTCGCTCACCTCGTAGAGCGGCAGCGACCGCGCGATGAGGTAGACGCCGGCGGTGACCATGGTCGCGGCGTGGATGAGCGCGGAGACCGGCGTCGGGCCGGCCATGGCGTCGGGCAGCCAGGTGTGCAGCGGGAACTGGCCCGACTTGCCGCAGGCGCCGAGCAGCAGCATCAGGCCGATCGCGGTGGCGGTGCCGGCGGTGAGCAGCTCGGCCTGCTCGAACACGCCGCTGAACTGCGTCGTCCCGAGCGAGGCGAACATCAGGAAGATCGCGATGAGCAGGCCCACGTCACCGACGCGGTTCATGATGAACGCCTTCTTGGCGGCCGTGGCGTACGCCGGGACGTAGAACCAGAAGGAGATCAGGAGGTAGGAGGCCAGCCCCACGCCCTCCCAGCCGAGGAACAGCGCGAGGTAGCTGTCGCCGAGGACGAGCACGAGCATCGCCGCGACGAACAGGTTGAGGTAGGCGAAGAACAGCCGCCGGCGCGGGTCGTGCGCCATGTAGCCCAGCGAGTAGACGTGGATGAGGAAGCCGACGCCGGTGATGAGCAGCACGAAGGTGGCTGACAGCGGGTCGAGCAGCAGCCCGAAGTCGACCTGCAGCTGGTTGACCGGCACCCACGAGTAGAGCGTCGTCTGCGCGGTGCGGTCCTCCAGGCCGAGCAGCGCCGTGAAGGCGACCAGGCCGTAGAGGAAGGCCGCGCCGCAGGCGCCGATGGCGACGTAGGGGCCCCAGCTGTTCGTGCGCTTGCCGCCGAGGAGCAGCACCGCGGCACCGGCCAGCGGCAGCGCGACGAGCAGCCAGAGCAGCTCGAGCGAGCCGCTGGCGGTGAGGTAGTCGCCGGTCGGCAGCGGGGTCGCCGGGGACTCGGTGGCGAGCACACGGGTCGTGCGCTCGGCGGCGCTGAGCAGCAGGCTCACCGGGTCGCTCCGCTGGTGGGCAGCACGGGTCGGTCCTCGTCCTCTGTGGTGGCGCGGCGGTTCAGGGCCGCGTGCGGGGTGGGGCTAGTACTTGAGCAGGTTGACGTCGTCGACCGAGGCCGAGCGGCGGCTGCGGAAGATGCTCATGATGATCGCCAGGCCGACGACGACCTCGGCGGCGGCCACCACCATGACGAAGAACGCCATGACCTGACCGTCGAGCGTGCCGGTGGTGCGGCTGAAGGTGACCAGGGTCAGGTTGACCGAGTTGAGCATCAGCTCGACGCTCATGAAGACGAGGATCGCGTTGCGGCGCAGCAGCACGCCCATGCCGCCGATGGTGAACAGCAGCGCGGCGAGCAGCAGGTAGTACGACTCGTTCACCGCTTCGCCCCGCCTTCCAGCTCGGAGTCGCCGACCGCGGGCTCGTCGCCGTGCTGCCGGACGTCCGCGCGCTCGAGGATGGGGCTGACGCTGTCCTCGGCCTCGCTGCCGTCGGGCAGCAGGGCCGGCGTGGCGGTGGACTGGTGGCCGGCGAACACGCCCGGGCCGGGCAGCGGGAAGGGGTGGCCGCCGGCGAAGCGCCGGCGGGCCATCTCCCGCTGCGTCAGCTTGGGCTCGGTCCGCTCCTTGTGCGCCAGCACCATGGCGCCCAGAGCGGCGGTGATGAGCAGCGCGCTGGTGACCTCGAAGGCGAACAGGTAGTCGGTGAACAGCAGCCGCGCGATCCCGACGACGTTGCCGTCCTCGTTGGCGGTGTCGAGCCCGACCGCGGCGACGGTGCCGTCGTCACCGACCACGGCAGACGCGATCGTCCCCATCAGCAGCGCGGCGAAGCCGAGCCCGACGATCAGCGCGAGCACGCGGTGCCCGCGCAGGGTCTCGATGAGCGAGTCGCTGCTGTCGACGCCGACGAGCATCAGCACGAACAGGAACAGCATGAGGATCGCGCCGGTGTAGACGATGACCTGCACG
>JAOPWK010000122.1 GCA_025965735.1 Frankiales bacterium | reverse complement strand
GCAGACCATGTGCGAGGGCGGCGGCCAGGCCAACGCCACCATCCTCGAGCTGCTCTAGGACCCCCGCGTGCCTCCCCGGCCAGCAGCCGGGGAGGTGCGACCCTGAGCGGGTGCTCGCCCGTCCAGTCGCCGCCGCCGCCGTGGTGCTGCTGAGCGCCGCCCTCGGCAGCCTCACGCTGGCCGGTGGCACGAGCTCGGCCACGGCGCCGGTGCCGACGCGGGTCGTGTACGGACCGGTCGCGCTGCCGGTCGTGGCACCGCTGGAGCAGGCCCCGGCCCCCAGCCTGCTCACGCCGGTCGTGGCCGCGCGGGTGGGGCCGCCCACCGGAGCAGCCGAGGTGGGACCGCCCGGCGTCGTCACGCCGACCTCGCCGCTGCACCACGTGCGCGTCGTGCAGCGGCTGCTCAACCGCGCCGGGGCGCAGCTGCGGGTGGACGGCGCCTGGGGCCCGGAGACGACCGAGGCGGTCGAGGCGGTGCAGCGACGCCACGGCCTGCCGGTGGACGGACGGGTGGGATCGACGACCGCGGCGGTCCTGCACCGCTAGTCCTGTTGTCCACACTGTGGACGCAGGCTGGGGAGAACTACACCGTTGTCAGTAGCCCGTCAGCGCCACTGCGTGGAGAGCCCGAAGCCGGCGATGATGAAGCCGAAGCCCACCAGCAGGTTCCAGTTCTCCAGACCGCTGACCAGCGGCATGTTGCCCTCGGTGATGTAGAAGACGACCAGCCAGAGCACACCGATCCCGAACAGCGCGAGCATCATCGGGGCGAGCCAGACGGGGCTGGGCCCCTTCTTCTTGGGACCGATCGCGGCGGTCGTCGACGGCGTGTAGGCCGCCTTCTTCCGCTTCCGGGAGACGGGCACGTCCAGCTCCAGAGCCTCGTGGGGAACACCTGAGCGATAGCGTAACGGGAGCCTGCGGTCGCGGGCAGCAACCGAGCGGGAGGCGGCGCGTGCAGCTCCGACGTCTCCTTCGCCGTCCGTCAGGACCGTGGGTGGTCCTGGTGCCGATGACGGCGCTGGCCGCCGGCCTGCTCTTCGCCACCAGCGCGTCCACCGCGCAGGGGACCGACCTGCGCGCCGACCGCCGTCTGCAGCTCACCGAGCTCATCGCGCGCGAGCGGGCGGACGTGAGCCGCCGCGAGCAGGACGCCGCGGAGCTGCGCGCCGAGGTGCAGGCGCTGTCGGACCGGGCCGCGGCCAGCGACGTGCGGGTGGCCGGTGCCGCCGCGGCGCAGGAGCTCGAGCTGGCCGCCGGGCTGGTGCCGGTGAGCGGGCCCGCCGTCACCGTCTCGCTCGACGACGCCCCCCGGCGCGAGGGGCGGCCGGCGCTGTCCGACGACCCGGACGACCTGGTCGTGCACCAGCAGGACGTGCAGGCGGTCGTCAACGCCCTGTGGTCCGGCGGCGCCGAGGCGATGACGCTGATGGGCCAGCGGATCGTGTCCACGAGCGCCGTGCGCTGCGTCGGCAACACCGTCATCCTGCACGGCCGGGTGTACGGGCCGCCCTTCGTCATCACCGCCCTCGGCGACCCGGACGCGCTGCGCGACGCGCTGGACAGCGACCCCGGCGTGCTGGTCTTCCGCACCTACGTCGACCGCTTCGGCCTTGGCTACGCCGTCCGCACCCAGCGGTCGGTGACGCTGCCGGCCTACGACGGCCCGCTCGAGCTCCCCAGCGTCACGACCCCGCCGCGGTCATGAGCAGTCCTGCATGAGCGACGTGATCCGGACCGCCCTGCGCGGCGTGGGCCAGACGCTGATGACGCTCGGCGTCGTCGTGCTGCTGTTCTGCGTGTACGAGCTGTACGTCACCGGGCTGGTCACCGCCCGCGAGCAGACGCGCCTCGGCGACGACCTGCGCCAGACCTGGGCCGAGCCGGCCGCCCGCCCGCAGCCCGGCGAGCCGGAGCTGGTCTCGCGCGACCTCGGCGAGGGCATCGCGATCCTGCACATCCCGTCGCTGGCCGGCTACGACCCCTGGGTCGTCGTCGAGGGCACCTCGGTGGCCGACCTGAAGAACGGGCCCGGCCACATCCCCGGTACGGCCCTGCCGGGGGAGGTCGGCAACGTCGTGGTGTCCGGGCACCGCACCACCTACGGCGCACCCTTCCAGCGCCTCGACGAGCTGACGGACGGCTCGCAGATCGTGCTCGAGACGCGCGACGGCTGGTTCACCTACGACGTGCGGCGCAAGCAGATCGTGGCGCCGGCAGCCAGCGAGGTGACGCTCCCGGTGCCGGGGAACCCGACGGCGACGCCCGTGGACCGGCTGCTCACGCTGACCACCTGCCACCCGAAGTACTCGGCCAAGCAGCGGCTCATCGTCTTCGCCGAGCTGACCGCCTCCAGCAAGAAGTCCGACGGCCTGCCCGACGCGCTGAAGGGCTGACGTGTACTCCTGGATCTGGCGCACGCTGCCGGGGGGGCTGCCCGGCAAGGTGCTGGGCTCGCTGGTGCTGCTGGTCGCCGCGGTCGCGGTGCTGTTCCTGTGGGTGTTCCCGGCGGTCGAGCCGCTGCTGCCGTTCAGCGACGTCACCGTCGAGCCGGGCACGTCGGTCGCCCCGTCGGAGTCGCCCGGCTGAGTCGGGTCCCGCGCCGCGTGCGAGCATCTGCGGCGTTCGTCCGCAGCTCCAGGAGGCGTCGTGCCCGGCCCAGCGAAGTCCCCCGCGCGTCGCCCGAGCGCGCCGCCGCCGGGACCCTCGTACGCGGACCGTCCCTGGCTCGCCAGCTACCCGCCCGGGGTGCCGGCCGACTTCGACTTCCCGAAGATCCCGCTGACCCGGCTGCTCGACGACGCCGCCTCCTCCTTCCCGACCGGCACCGCGCTGGCCTTCCTCGGCACGACGATCACCTACCGCGAGCTCAAGGAGGCGGTCGACCGCTTCGCCGCAGGCCTGGCCCGGCTCGGGCTGGCGAAGGGCGACCGCGTGGCGCTCGTCCTGCCGAACTGCCCGCAGAACGTCATCGCGTTCTACGCCGCCCTGCGCCTGGGTGCCGTGGTCGTGCAGCACAACCCGCTCTACACCGAGGCCGAGCTGCGGCACCAGCTCGCCGACTGCGGCGCCACCGTCGTCGTCTGCCTGGACCGCGTGTACGGCTCGGTCGCCGCGGTGCGCGCGGACACTGCGCTCGAGCACGTCATCACGACGTCCATCGCGGACTACCTGCCGACAGCGACCAAGCTCAAGCTCCGCCTGCCGCTGGCCAAGGCGAAGCGGGCCCGGGCCGAGATGACGGCGAGCATCCCCAAGGGCGCGCCGGTCACGCCGTTCCTGTCGCTGCTGAAGGGAGGCGACGGCGCGCGGCAGGTGCAGCTGGACCCCGAGACCGACCTGGCGCTGCTGCAGTACACCGGCGGCACGACCGGCGCCTCCAAGGGCGCGATGCTCACGCACTACAACCTGGTCAGCAACGCCTACATGAACCGCCTCTGGGACACCGGCGCCACCGCCGGCAAGGAGGTCTCGCTGGCGGTGCTGCCGCTGTTCCACGCGTACGGGCTGACCGTCGCGATGAACGCGACCGTCCTGCTCGGCGGCACGCTGGTGCTGCTGCCCCGCTTCGACATCGACCAGGTGTTCGCGGCGATCGACGAGTGGAAGCCGACGATGTTCCCCGGCGTCCCGCCGATCTACAAGGCGCTGGCCGACAGCCCGAAGGTCCGCTCGCACGACCTGCGCTCGATCCGGCTGTGCGTGTCCGGCGCGATGAAGCTGCCGACCGAGATCCAGGACCAGTTCGAGAAGATCTCCGGTGCCGCGCTGGTCGAGGGCTACGGCATGACCGAGACCTCGCCGTCCACGCACTGCAACCCGGTCGGCGGCACCCGCAAGCCCGGCTCGATCGGGCTGCCGCTGCCCGGCACGCACTGCAAGGTCGTGGCGCAGGACGACCCGTCGGTCGAGGTGCCGCTGGGCGAGCCGGGCGAGCTCGCGATCAAGGGCCCGCAGGTGTTCCGCGGCTACTGGGGCCGCGAGGACACCAGCGGCGTGTTCACCGACGACGGCTACGTGCTGACCGGTGACGTGGCGGTGATGGACGAGGACGGCTTCTTCTCCATCGTCGACCGCAAGAAGGAGCTGATCATCGCGGGCGGGTTCAACATCTACCCGTCCGAGGTCGAGGAGGTGCTCTTCCGGCTGCCCGGCGTGCAGGACGCGGTCGTCGTCGGCCTGCCGGACAAGTACCGCGGCGAGACCGTCAAGGCGTACGTCGTGGCCGCGCCCGCCGCAGGGCTGTCCGAGGGCGACGTCGCCGACCACTGCCGGCGCGAGCTGGCCGCCTACAAGGTGCCCAAGGTGGTGGAGTTCCGCGAGAGCCTGCCGCGCACGGTCGTCGGCAAGGTGCTGCGCCGGGTGCTGCTGGAGGAGGAGCGGGCGAAGCAGGGCGCGCAGGAGGTGCCGGCCTCGGTACCGGGCGGACGGACGCGGGCTGCGGCGGCGGCCAACAAGGCGCCGGCCAAGCGGGCGCCGGCGAAGACGGCTGAGGCGGCACCCGCTCGTCGGGCGCCGGCGAAGAAGAAGGCGGCCGCGGCTCCGGCGGCAGCCAGCGCGCCGGTCAAGAAGACGCCTGCGAGGAAGCCCACGACGAGGAGCGCGCCGGCTGCGGAGGCGATCGGTCCCGCCGTGAAGAAGGCGCCGGCGAAGCGCGCTCCTGCCAGGAAGGCAGCCGAGGGCCCGCCGCCGCCGGTCAAGACGCCCGTCAAGGCGCGGAAGAGCGCTGCGCCGCCACGACGTTCTCCCTGACGTGGCCCGCATCCTCGTCGTCGACAACTACGACAGCTTCGTCTTCAACCTGGTGCAGTACCTCGGCCAGCTCGGCGCGGACACCGTGGTGCGCCGCAACGACGAGGTGACGGCGGCCGACGCGGACGACTACGACGGCGTGCTGCTCTCGCCCGGGCCGGGCACGCCGGAGGATGCCGGCATCAGCGTGGAGATGGTCGGCGCGTGCGAGGACAAGGGCGTGCCGCTGCTCGGTGTCTGCCTCGGCCATCAGGCGATCGCGGTCGCGCACGGCGCCACCGTCGGGCGCGCGCCGGAGCTGCTGCACGGCAAGACCAGCGAGGTCGAGCACGAGGGCGCCGGGGTGCTGCACGGCCTGCCGACGCCGTTCACCGCCACCCGCTACCACTCGCTGGCTGTCGAGGAGGGCACGCTCCCGGCTGAGCTCGCCGTCACCGGCCGCACCCCGAGCGGCGTCATCATGGCGCTGCGGCACCGCGACAAGCCGGTCGAGGGCGTGCAGTTCCACCCCGAGTCGGTCCTGACGCAGGGAGGCCACCTGATGCTGGCCACCTGGCTGCGCACGTGTGGCGACCCGGCGGCGGCCGCGCTCGCGCCGGCGCTGTCCGAGCAGGTCGAGGCCAAGCGGCTGGCCGCCTTCGGCTGAGCGCCTAGGTCGGCGAGGGCTGCGGCTCGGGCTCCGGGGTCGCCGGGCCCTGGGTCGGCTGCGGTGCAGGTGCCGGCGAGGGCGACGGCGGCGCGGGCGTCCGCGAGACCTCGATGACGACGGTCGAGCCGCGCGGCGCGAGGGAGTTCACCGGCGTCTGGTCGAGCACCCGGTCCGGTGGGCCCGGGTCGTCGCGGGGCTGGATCCCGACCGAGAAGCCGGCCCGCTGCAGCTCGGCCGAGGCCTGCGCCGCGGACTTGCCGCGCACGTCCGGCACCTGCACGTCGCCGGAGGCCACCGTGAGCGTGACCTTCGACTGCGCCGGTACCTGCGCCCCGGGCTGCGGGCTGATGGCGAGCACGGTGCCCGCGGGGATGTTGCCGTCCCGGGTGACGGCCTCGCCGATGACGAGCTTGCGCTCGGCGAGCAGCACCTCCGCCTCGTCGCGCGACAGCCCGACGACCTCGACCGGCACGATCGTCATCTCGATGCCCTTGGACAGCACCAGCTGCACGGCACCGCCGCTGCGCACGAGGATGCCGCCGGTCGGGCTCTGGCGCAGCACGGTCCCGAACGGCTTCGCGTTGAACTCCGCGGTCACCTCGCCCACGGTCAGCCCGGCGGCCTCCAGCTCGACCGCCGCCTCGCCCTGCGACAGCCCGACCAGGTCCGGTGCCGGCACCAGCCCGGCGTCCGTGCCCAGCAGGCCCTTCACCATCAGCGCGATGGCGATGATGATGCCCACGAGGACGAGGCCGAAGACGCCGTACGCGATGCCGCGCCCGACGGACCGCTTCTGGTCCACCTGCGCCGCGCTCACGACGGCCGCCGGGGCGAGCACCGCCATCGGCTCGAGCACCGGCGTTGCGAGGACCTCCTCGCCGCGGCACGCGCGCAGCAGGTCCTCGCGCATCTCGTCGGCGGACTGGTAGCGGTTGGCGGGGTTCTTCGCCATGGCCTTGAGCACCACCGCGTCGATCGACGCCGGCAGCGTCTCGTCGTACGCCGACGGCGGCTGCGGGTCCTCGCGCACGTGCTGGTACGCCACGGCGACGGGGCTGTCCCCGGTGAAGGGCGGCGCGCCCGTGACCAGCTCGTAGAGCAGGCAGCCGGTGGAGTAGAGGTCCGAGCGGCCGTCGACGTGCTCGCCACGCGCCTGCTCCGGGGACAGGTACGCCGCCGTGCCGATGACAGCGGAGGTCTGCGTCATCGCCGAGGTGGCGTCGGAGGCCGCCCGCGCGATGCCGAAGTCCATCACCTTGACCTCGCCGGTGCGGTCCAGCATCACGTTGCCGGGCTTGATGTCGCGGTGCACGATCCCGGCGGTGTGCGCGGCGTCGAGCGCGGCGCACACCTCCGCGGTCACCTCGAGCGCCCGCTGCGGCAGCAGCCGGCCCTCCTCGAGCAGCACGTCGCGCAGCGTCCGGCCGTCGACGAACTCCATGACGATGTACGGGACGCCGCTGTCGTCCTCGCCGGTGTCGA
>JAOPWK010000115.1 GCA_025965735.1 Frankiales bacterium | reverse complement strand
CACCAACTCCATACGCACTCCCTGCTCATCCCACTCGGGATGTTCAGGGAGGCGGTCGACGGCCCGGGCGGCGATGCGCCGGGGCGGCCCCATGTCGGCGGGCGCGTCGAGCAGGTGCCGGGCGGTCACGCCGCCCGGCACCCTCGCGTCCAGGACCACGTCTGCGCCGGGGATGCGCGCCTCAACGAGCGACCGGCGTTCAGCAACCCCGAGGTCGGTGTACTTCGAGTGCTGCATGGGCTTGTCGTCGTTGAGCTGGAAGAACGACAGCTCCGGGTGCACCTCGAAGACCTGCCGCTGCCGGTAGGGCTGCATCTCCTCAGCCACCTCGGCATACCGGCGCAGCATCCGGGCGCTGATGGGGTTGAGCCCCTTGCTGGCGCGCGCGTCGAGGTCACCGGTCCGCAGGTACCGCCGGGACGGCGGCGAATGTATGGCGCCGGCGCGCGGCCAGCCGAGCAGCTTGCGGGCCAGCTTGTCGCAGGTGCGACCACCGGGTGTGTCCTCCTCGGGGAAGGACAGGTGGCAGTGGATGGCGATCACGTCGAACGCCGGCCGGTAGTCCAGGATCTCCGCGAAGCTCGGGAAGACCTCCGGCTCGGTGGGGAACGCGGTGATTCCCTGCAGGCGGGCGCCGACCACGAGCCAGCCGCCGGGGCACGGCTCGACGCCGGCGATCAGGCGGTACGGCAGGTCCGGGCCGCCGCCACGGCGGCGCGTGGGAGGTGGCACGGGCGAGAACGTAACGCTGACCGTTCGGACGATGCACGCCCGAAGCGGGCGCCGCGATCCTCGAACCATGGCGAAGACGACATCCGCACTGCAGGCCGACGACCTGCTCGAGCGCCTCTGGGACAGCAAGGGCACCGACCTGCTGGTCAGCCCGGACGTCCCCCCGATGGTGCGGGTAGACGGCGAGCTGGGGCCGCTCGAGGGCTACGGGCCGCTGTCGACCAAGGACAGCGAGGACCTGCTCGGCCAGCTGCTGACCGGCCCGCAGCGCGAGGCGTTCGACACCGGCGACGAGGTCGACTTCTCCTTCACCTGGCGCAAGACCGCCCGCCTGCGCGGCAACGCGTTCCGCACCAAGGGCGAGATCGCCATCGCCCTGCGGCTCATCCCGCACCAGATCCCGACGTACGAGGACCTCGGCGTGCCGGAGGTGTTCGAGCGGTTCGCCTCGCTACGACAGGGGCTCGTCCTCGTGACCGGTCCTACCGGCGCAGGCAAGAGCACGACGCTCGCTTCGATGCTCGACCGCATCAACGCCACCCGCGCGTGCCACATCATCACGATCGAGGACCCGATCGAGTACGTGTACGAGAACCGCAAGGCGGTCGTGCACCAGCGCGAGGTCGGTGACGACACGGCCAGCTTCCCCAAGGCGCTGCGCAGCGCGCTGCGCGAGGACCCGGACGTGCTGCTCGTCGGCGAGATGCGCGACCTCGAATCCATCGCGTTCGCGCTGACGCTGGCGGAGACCGGTCACCTCGTGTTCGGCACCTTGCACACCAACGACACCGCCCAGGCCCTCGACCGCATCGTCGACGTGTTCCCGTCCGACCGGCAGGCGCAGATCCGCGTGCAGCTCGCCAACGCTTTGACCGGGATCGTCTACCAGCGCCTGCTCCCCCGCGTCGGCGGCGGCCTGGTGGCGGCGTACGAGGTGCTCGTCGCCAACTCCGCGGTCCGTAACCTGGTCAAGGAGGGCAAGACGAACCAGCTGCGCAACGTCGTCAGCACGCACCAGCAGGACGGCATGCAGACGCTGGAGAAAGCGCTGAGCGCGCTTGTCGCGGACGGCACCGTGGACCTCGAGCAGGCGCGGCTCGTCAGCCTCTACCCCCGCGACGTCGAGGAGCCGAGCACGCAGCAGGTCGTCGAGGCGTCCGGCAGGTTCAGCCGCCGGCGCTGAGCGAGCGTCACCCGAACGAGTACGCCATGCTCTGAAGTCGTCTTCCCCGACGGTCGAAGGAGCAGTGGTGACCCCCGTCCTCCTGGCCCAAGGACTGGTCGTCGACTTCGGCGCCGTGCGCGCGGTCGGCGGCTTCGACCTCTCCGTCGGCGCCGGCGCCTCCGTCGCGCTCGTGGGCCGCAACGGCGCCGGGAAGTCCACGACCATGCGGGTGCTCGCCGGCGTCCTCCCGCCGAGCGCTGGACACGTGCAGGTGGTCGGCATCGACGCCGCGCACGACCCGGCGGGCGTGCGCGCGGCCGTCGGCTACTGCCCGGACGTGGGCGGGCTCATCCCGCGGGCGACGCCGTGGGAGCACCTGCAGCTGGCCGCTCGGCTCCGCGGGATGCGCGACTGGCGCCACCGCGCGGAGGACCTGCTCGAGAGGTTCGACCTGCACAACGCCGCCGACCGCGTCACCTCCGGCTTCTCGCACGGCATGAGCCGGCGGCTGTCGGTCGTGCTCGCGGCCTTCCACCAGCCGCGCTTGCTCCTGCTCGACGAGCCGTTCGACGGGGTCGACCCGCTCGGCGTCGACGCGACGCTCGAGGTCGTACGGCAGGCGCGGGAGCAGGGCGCCGCTGTTCTGGTCTCCACGCACCTGCTCGAGCTGGCGGTGCAGGCCTGCCAGGAGGCCGTCGTGCTCAAGGGCGGTCGCGTGGTCGGGGCCGCGCCGGCCGCCGAGCTCACCGGCCGGGACGGCGACGCGAAGTACCGCGCCCTCATCTCGTGACCGGCTCCTTGGCCCAGCTGGGAGCGCTGCTCGCGCTGCGGTGGCAGATGGCGCGCACTCCCGGGCTGCGGCTGGCGATCGTGCTGGCCGCACTGACCGTCCTGTGGCTGCTGCACCTCGTCGTCGGCAGCGGTGACCTGCTCGACGCCCCCACCCTCGCCACCGCGATCGACATCGCGCCCGCGACGTTCTTCGGCTTCGGTGTGCTGGCCGTCATCGCGCCGCTCACCGCGGGCGGGGGGAACGAGGTCGTGCCACCGGACCAGCTCGCCGTCTACCCGGTCCGCCCCACGACGCAGTTCTTCGGCGGTCTGCTGCTCGCGCCGCTGAACCTCGTGTGGGTCGTCCAGCTGCTCGTCCTGGCCGGCCTCACCAGCTACCTCACCTTGGACGGCAGCCTGCTCCGGGGCGCCCTGACGACGCTGACGTACGTCCTGTGCCTCACCATCAGCGGCCAGATGCTGGCCTGGTTCGTCGTCGGGCTGCGCCAGACCCAGCGCGGCCGCCGGACCGTCAGCGCTGCCGGCATCGCGCTTCTGCTGACATCGATCGTCGCGGTGCGCAGCGGCCACGGCAACGTCGTGCTGGACCGCAGCCCGACCCGCAGCGTCACGGCGGCCGTGATCGCCGGCGGCGACGGGCACCTGGCGCGCTGGGGCACCACGACGGTCCTGCTGCTCCTCCTCGCCGCAGCCGCCACGGTCCTCGGCGCCCGCACCTGCGCCTGGGCGCTGCGCCGCCCCGGCGACCTGGGCCTGAACCGGCACACCGATCCCGTACGACGGCGCGACGCCAAGTCCAGCGCTCTGCGGGAGCTGGTGGCGACCGACCGCGCTTCGGTGTGGCGGGCGCCTGCGCTGCGTCGAGGTGGCCTCGTCCTCGCGATCCTGCCCGGGCTCATCGCGGCCGGCGCGGCCGTCCCGTGGGACTCGATGATCGTGCTGCCTGGCCTGGTGGCCGCAGGCGCCGGGCTGCTCTTCGGGGTGAACGCGTTCTGCCTGGACGGCTCCGGTGCCGTCTGGCTGGCCAGCCTCCCCCACGACCCGCGGCTCGTCGCCCGCGCCAAGGCGATCGTCCTGGCCGAGACGGTGCTCGCCGCAGTCGCGGTGGCCGCCGTGGCCGGCAGCCTGCGCAGCCCCGGCGCCCCCACGGCCGCGCAGCTGACAGCGATCGCCGCCAGCGGCATCACCTGCACCGCCCTCGTCGTCGCCGGCGGCCTGAAGATGTCGACGAAGCGCCCGCACCGCGCGGACCTGCGCGGGCCGCGGGACGCGGTGGCTCCGCCGGGTGCGCTGGCGATCGCCAGTGCGCGACTGGCTCTGCCCGCCGCCTTCGCCGGCCTCCTGCTCGGGTCGGCCAGCCAGACCGGCGCCTGGTGGTGGCCGCCGCTGCTCGCGCTCCCCCTCGTCCTGCTGGCGGTGCTGTCCGTCCTGCGCAGCCTGCGGCGGTACGACGACCCCTTCGTGCGCGCGCGCATCGTCCAGACCGTCGCGTCCGGCTGACTACTTCGGGCCATCTTCTCCCGTTTCACGCCCAGTTCACACCACACCTGGCAACGTGAGGACCTCGTGCGCGTCGAGGAGGTCAGGACTGTGGGCAGGGCATGGCGGACAGCCGTCGCCGGAGCACTGCTCGCGACTGTCCTCGCCGCACCTGCGTCCGCGGCCACCAAGCCGTCGCCTCCTGCCAGCGCCTCGCTGCAGCAGCGCGCCAGCCAGCAGGCGGCCGAGCTCGACGCCGGTCGCGCGCGTCAGGAGGCGGCAGCACGCGAGGCCACCGCCGCCCTGGAGGCCCACCAGGCCGCCCAGCGCGCCGCGGAGGCGGCCGTACGCCACGCCCGCCAGCAGGCGACGATGCTCTCGGCGGCAGAGAAGCGCACCGCCGAGACCCGCGCGCGGCTGTCGCGCTACGTCGGGTCGCTGTACCGCACCGGCATGGGCAACCGTCAGCTGGCCGTCTACTCCGGGCTGATGGACGCGAGCACCCCGCAGCAGCTGTTCCGCGGGCTCGGCGTCGTCGCACGGGTCGGCGGCAACCAGAACGACGAGTTCGTCGGCCTCGCCCGCGCCGAGCAGGCGCAGGAGCGTGCGGCACGGAGGGCGAAGAGCGCCGCCGACGCCGCCAGGACCGCCACGGACAACGCCGCCGCGGCCAAGCGGCACGCCGACAAGGTGGTGGCGGATGCCGTCGCGGCCGTCGCCGCCGCGACCACGGCGCTGGCGAAGACGCAGCAGGCGCTCGCCATCGCCCAGCGACGGGAGGCGCTGATGGCCTCCGCGGCGCTCATCGCCCGCCAGCGCTCATCCATCCCGCTGGCCGCCATCGAGGGTGCGCTCGCGGACCGTCCGGTGCCCGAGTGCAAGGGCGGCGAGGTGCACGGCTACCCGAACGGCCGGCTGCCGACCAGCGCCCTCTGCCCGCTGTGGGGCACCAGCGGCGCCCTGCTGCGCGCGGATGCCGCTGCCTCCTTCGACGCCATGAGCAAGGCCTTCGGCGCCGAGTTCGGCGAGCCGATCTGCGTGACCGACTCCTACCGCAGCTACCCCGAGCAGGTCGCGGTCGCCATCGCGAAGCCGACGCTCGCGGCGGTGCCGGGCAGCAGCAACCACGGGTGGGGCGTCGCGCTCGACCTGTGCGGCGGCATCCAGAGCTTCGGCACCAAGCAGCACAAGTGGATGAACGCCAACTCCATGGCGTACGGCTGGTTCCTGCCGGCGTGGGCGCAGGCCAGCGGTTCCAAGCCCGAGGCCTGGCACTGGGAGTACGCCCTGTAGTTCCGGCAGGAGGGCGTGCGGGTACGTGGAGCCGCATGCGCGTACTGCTGTGCGACGACGATGCCTCGGTGCGTGAGTTCCTGACCGCGTCCTTCGAGGTGGACGGCTGGGACGTCGACGCGGTGGAGTCCGGCGAGCAGTGCCTGGAGCAGCTGGCGCAACGCCTACCGGACGCACTCGTGATCGACCAGCTCATGCCGGGGCTGCACGGGACGCAGGTGGCCGACCAGCTGCGCGCCGACGGCTTCGACCGGCCGATCGTGCTGTGCTCGGCCCACCTGGGGCCGCAGTTCCAGGAGGACATCGACCGGCTGGGCCTGATCGGGGTCAACAAGATCGACGTGCAGGCCGTCATCCGCATCACGCGAGCCGCGGTGCTGGAGCGACCGACCGCGCCTCGCCGACGCCGGCAGGTCTGGCCGGACTAGCCGGCCAGCAGCTCCCGCAGCCGCCCGGCCAGCACGTCCCACCGCCACTCGCGCTCCACCCACGCGCGCCCGGCCTGCCCCATGGCGCGTGCGCGTACGGGATCCGACAGCAGCGCCGCGACGCTGGAGGCGACGGCCGGTACGGACGTGCCGTCGACGACGTGCCCGGTCTCGCCATCGAGCACTGCGTCCGGTGATCCGCCGGAGCGACCTGCCACCACCGGCAGTCCGGTTGCGGAGGCCTCGAGGAAGACGATGCCCAGGCCCTCGACCTCCAGCCCGCCGCGCCGGGTCCGGCACGGCATCGCGAAGACGTCGCCCGCGTCGTAGTGCGCCGGCAGCTCCTCCCACGGCACCGAGCCGGTCAGCACGACGTGGTCGGCGACGCCCTGCTCGCCCGCGAGACGGTGCAGGCGCGGGGAGTCGGGTCCGCCCCCGACGAGCAGCAGGGCGGCACCGGGCACGGCGAGGCGGATCTGCGGCAGCGCGCGGATGAGCACGTCCTGCCCCTTGCGCGGGACCAGCCGCGAGACGCACACGACGACGGGGCGATCGCCGAGCCCGTAGCGCCGCCGCACGTCCGCGCCCCCGCAGCCCGGGGTGAACACGTCTGTGTCCACGCCGCTCGGCAGCCGGGCGAGCTTGTCGGCGGGCACGGCGCGCACCAGTCGGGTGCGCGTGTAGTCGCCGAGGTAGGTGACGACGTCCACGCCGCGCGCGATGCGGGACAGCGCCTGCCGCGCACCGGGAAGCAACGCCCACCCGACCTCGTGCCCGTGCGTCGACGCCACCGCTCTGTCGAGGCCCAGCCTCGGCGCGAGCAGCCCGAGCGGAGCGGCGGCGCCGAACCACACCCGGTCGCAGCCCTCGGAACGCGCGACCTCCCGCGCGCGGCGCAGCACGTCCGGCGTCGGCAGCATCAGCGACGTCGGGTGCCGGACGACCGGGAACGGCTGGGCGGCGTCGAAGGCGGCAGCGCCCTTCCACTCCGGCGCGTACACGACGACCTCGCCCGCCGACTGCCGCACCGCCAGGCTGTGGACGAAGGCCTGGATCCCGCCCGCCCGCGGCGGGAAGTCGTTGGTGACGACGAGGGTCCTCATCGCCGCCGCGCCCACTCCCGGGCGAGGCTGAGCCGCTCCGTCACGCCCGGGTGGGTGGCGAAGAAGGCGTACGCCAGCGGGTGCGGATCGAGGTCGGACAGGTTGGACAGGGCGAGCCGCTTCTGGGTGGCGACGAAGGTGCTGGGATCGCGGGTGAGGTCCAGCGCGTGGACGTCCGCGCGCGCCTCGATCCGGCGCGAGACGAGGTTGCTCGCCGGCGCCGTCAGCAGCGTCGTCACCGCGATCAAGGCGAGGACCAGCGGGACGACCCGCGGATCGGCCATGCCGTCGGCGCCGGAGCGGCGCAGCAGCGGCGTCCACGACAGGACGACGGCGAGCGCGCACACGGCGACCGCCGCACCGAGTGCGCCGAGCAGCGTGCCGACGAGGACGTCCTGCTCTGCCGCGTGGCCGAGCTCGTGGGCGACGACGAGCTCCACCTCGGCCGGCGTCGCCTGCTCGAGCAGGGTGTCGTACACGACGATGCGCCGGCTGCTGCCGAAGCCGCTGACGTACGCGTTGACGGCCGTCGTGCGGCGGGACGCGTCCGCGACCAGGACCTCGTCGACGGCCACCCCGTCGCGCTCGGCGAGCGCGAGCAGGTCGTCCCGCAGCTCGCCGGCCGCCAGCGGGGTGAAGCGGTTGAAGACCGGCTCGACGACGAGCGGGTACGCGAAGGAGCCGGCGACGACCAGTCCCGCTGTGGCGAGGGCTCCCCAGGCCCACCAGCGGCGGGTGCATCTCGCCAGCGCCACCAGCGCCACCAGCGCCAGCCCCGTGAGGGCGGCGCTGACGGCAACGTTCTTGACGACGTCGACGAGCCAGCCGGCCCAGGTGTGTGTGGACAGGCCGTACCGGCGCAGCACCACCTCGCTGCGCGCCGACAACGGCAGCGTCGCGAGCCGGCCGACGACGGTGAGGGCGAGCGTGCCGAGCAGCACCTGCCAGAACCAGCCGCCGCGGATCGCACCGACCAGCCGCGACCCGGTGCGGGTGAGCCCGAGCGCGACAGCGACGGCGAGCCCGAGGACGAGGGAGCCGTACGAGGACGGGCGGATCGCCTCGTGGAAGGCCACCTCCCGTGCCAGCTGCTGCTCGGTGAAGTCGCGCAGCGGCTCGCCCTGCAGGTGGGCGCCCGGCAGCGGCGTCCACGGCACCGCGAGCGCGAGCGCAGCGCCGAGCAGCAGGAGCAGGGCAGCCAGCGCGACCAGCGGAGCGCGTCGGGTCACCCGAGGTCGCGCTGGAGCGAGCTGCGCCACGCCCTGGTCAACGCGCTCGTGCTGGTGCCGAGCTCCGCCCGCAGCGCCTGGTCGACCGCGGCGGTCGCGGGAACGCCGCCCCGCCGCGCGCCGACGGCCCGGTAGAAGCGCAGCAGCGCCTCCTGCCCGTGCTGGTCGGCCAGCAGCCGCACCGCGAGCCAGGACTGCTCGTAGGCCTGGGCCAGCCGGGCGTTCCCGCCGTGGAAGTCGGCGTCCACCGGCAGCGCCGCCGGCGGCCGCCCGGCGCGCACGTCCTTGCGCAGCTCGCGCGCCGACAGGGCCAGCGGCAGGTCGACGTCCTGGTAGCCGACGTAGTCGGCGAAGCCCTCGGCGAGCCAGGCCGGCACGGCCGGGCCGGTCGAGCGGCGGGTCGCGACGTGGGTGAGCTCGTGGGTGAGGACGACGCGGCGGCCGAGCTGCCCCAGGCGCCCGAACGTGTCCGGGTTGACGAGGATCCGGTCGCCGCTCGGGTCGAACTCGCTCGCCCCGCCGCCCAGCTCGGCCGTGGCGACGGCGGCGATCTGCGAGAGGTCGCTGTCGTTGCCGAGCAGCTCGCTCATCTCCTCTGCGGAGGTGGGGACGACGACCACGGCTCCGCGTCGCCAGTCGGCGCCCCAGACGCGATCGACGCGAGGGACCGCAGCGGCGGTGAGGCTGGCCACGTTCCGCAGCAGCCGTCGCGCGGTCGGGCGGCCGAGCACGAGGACGTCCCCGACGCGCTCGCTGACGACGGGCCCGCGGTCCCACAGCGCCCGCGGCGTCGCGAGCCCGACGTCCTCGAAGTCGTCGTCCGCACCGAGCAGCCACCTCCCGTCGCGCTTGACGAAGGTCAGGTGGTGCTCCGCGACGGTCGGACGGTCGTCGTAGCCGGCAAGGGCGTACTCGAGCGCCACGTCCGGAGCCCACCAGCGGTCCCGGCCGTACTTGCGGTCCAGCACCGCATCGGCCGGCCGCTCCGTCGTGACGTCGACGCGGTAGCGCCAGGTCTGCAGCGGCACCTGTTCGAGCGCGTCGAACAGCGCGGCCTGCCGTGCCCGCAGGACCACCGCGGCCGGATCGACGACGGCGAGGAACGAGTCCTTGTCGCGGCGGACCAGCGCACCCGCGCGCTCAGCGAGCAACTCCCGCACGGCGCGCTCCCGCTCGACCCGCTCCTGCAGCCGGTCGGCCTCGGCGGTGCTGACGTCGGGGGCGATGCGCGCCCGAGGAGTCACCTCGCGGACGGCCGGCGCCTCAGGCCTGTCGAGCAGCGTCACGGCGCCCAGGCCGGCGATCAGCTCGAGGCCGAGCGCCACCGCCACCAGGCGGGTCGTCCGCGGCCCAGCCGGCGTCAGCCGGACGGGCAGGCGCAGCACGTGGTGATCGTACGGCGGCGGGGGGAAGGGCGCCGACGGTCGAGGTGGCTGGACCGGGAGCAGGAGCTCAGCCCGGCAGCGTCCCGGCCGAGGGCGCCCGCAGCGGCTGCAGGGCAGCGTTCGCCGCAGCGAGCGCTGCGCGCATGCGCTCGGTGGCCGGACGACGCGCGGCGTCCGCCTTGGCCACCGCGGACCGAGCCGCCCCGACCTGCTCTGCGACGGGCAGCCGCAGCACGGTGTAGCCGTCAGCGGCCTCGCGGTCGCTGCGGAACCAGCCAGAAGACGCGCGGTCCAACCACGTCGACTGCGCCTCGTCGAGGGCCCGGTAGGCCGGCCAGGCGGCGCGGGCCTGGTCGCCGAAGCCGGCCAGCGCATCGGCCTCCTGCTCCCCCGCCTTCGCGAGGGCCGCTAGGGCTTCCCGCTGCGCGGGCTCCAGCGGTGCAGCCGCTCCGGTGAGCGCCTCGAGCGCGGCGCGGTAGGCGCTGAGCTGGTTCGCGTAGGTGGCCAGCGCCCGGTCCTGCTCGGCGACGGCGGCTCGTGCAGTGCGGCGGGTCTCGGCGGCCCGGGTGCGGTTGCCGGTCGCGCAGGCCTCGTCCGAGGAGTCCAGCGCGGTCGCGGCGGCCACCACGGCGGCCGGCCCGCCGAGGGCGGCCTTGCGCGCTGCGTCGACGTCCGCGACGGCCGCGTCGAGCGCGGCCAGCGCCGTCGGGGCGGGACCGACCGGCACGCGGATCGTCCTGGTCGGCGCCTCGCAGGCAGCCAGCAGCGCGAGGGCCGTCACGAGCAGGACGAGGAGCCTGCGGTTCAGCCTTGGTCCGGCTCGGGATCAGCCGGCCGGGCGACCGGCGCG
>JAOPWK010000100.1 GCA_025965735.1 Frankiales bacterium | reverse complement strand
TGACCGCCGCGCGCAGCTCACCGGGTGTCAGCTCCACCGGCCCGGTGGTGTCGAAGCCGAGGACCTGGTCCAGGACGAGGGCGGCGTGCGGCGGGGCGAGGTGCTCGATCTCGTCCAGCACCGCCAGTGCGTGACCGACGAGCAGCATCCCCTGCTCCAAGGCGGCGACCAGGCGTGGCTGGGCGAACAGCCGGACCGCGGTGTTCAGCCGGCCGGTGGCGGTGTGCGGGGACACGTGCAGCACGCACGCGACCTCACCGGCCACGAACTGGCGCTGCTCGGGCTCGGCGGTCTCCAGCATCCGCACGATCGCCCGGCACTCCTGCACGAACCTGACCGCCTGCGCCCGCGCACCCGCACGCAACGCACCGGTCAACGCCGGCGTCGAGGGGAACAGCAGGTCTCTCGCAACGACGAACCTACGACCGACCTCCGACAGTTCCGGTCATCGAAAGCCGCTGCGAACACGGGCTTCTGACCGGTGTCAGGCGCCGGCCCAGTCCGACCGCAGCACGGCCATCAGCACCACGTCCTCGTACCGCTCCTCGACCCAGGCGTGGTCCCGAAGCCGCCCCTCCTCGACGAAGCCGACGCCGAGGTAGGCAGACACCGCCGCGCCGTTCGAGGCCAGCGTCTGCAGGTGGATCCGGTGCAGGTTCCGCGTGCGGAAGCCGAAGCCGAGCAGGACGCGCAGGGCGTCCTTGCCGTACCCGTGGCCTTGGTGCTCGGCCAGCAACGACAGGCCGACCTCGGCGTGCCGGGCGAGCATGTCGAAGGAGAACATGCCGGCGCGGCCGACGAGCTGGCCGTCGACCTCGATGGCGAAGCCGGCGTCGCCGTTCGTGGACGGCGCCTCGTGCCGCGCGCGGTACGCGGCGAGCGGCTCCGGGACGTACGGCGCCTCGCTGGTCTGCGCCCACATGACCGGGTCCAGACGCGCCTGCCACAGCGGCTCGACGTCCTCAGGTCGGAACGGCCGCAGCACCACGCGCTCACCGGTCAGCACGAGCGCACCCTAGACCGGCGCGAGCACCTCGATGACGACCTCGGCCACGCCGTCGTAGCCGAGAGCGCGCGAGCCGGCGCGGGACATGTCGAGGATGCGCGGCCCGACGTACGGCCCCCGGTCGTTGACCAGGCAGGAGACGGCGCGGCCGTTCGCCGAGACGCGGATGACGGTGCCGAGCCGCATCGTCTTGTGCGCGCAGGTGAGGCGCTCAGGGTCGTACGGCGAGCCGCTCGCGGTCGGGCTGCCCACGAAGCCGGGGCCGTACCAGGAGGCGAGTCCGCGCAGGACCTCGCCCGTCGGGGCGTAGCCGGCGGGGTAGCCGCCCCCGGCCGCCTCGACGAGCGCGACGACAGGCGCCTCGGCAACCGCAGCGCGCTGCGAGCGGCGGGTCTGCGCGGGGGTGAGGGCGCGGGTGACGACCGCGGAGGCGGTGTCGAGCGAGGCATGCGAGGCAGCGATCGCGTCCGCAGCGGTCTGCACCCGCGCGAGCTCAGCGGCGGACGCGGCGGCCGCGGCCTCGCGGGCCACCTGCGCCGAAGCAGCGGCGAGCAGCCCACGGGCTCGTTCCTGGGCCTCCAGCGCCGAAGCTGCCTGCTGCCGCAGGGCGGCTCGTCGTACCTCCGCCTTCGCCCGCAGCGCGGACGCCGCCGCGGACCGCGAGGAGACGGCTTCGACCAGCTCGCGCTCGACGCGGACGGCCTCAGACGCACCGCGCTGGGTGATCCGGCGCAGGCCCGGGTTGCCGAGGCCGGTGGTCCACGACATCGGGTTCCAGCGGCGCGAGATCCACACCTGGCGCACGCGGGCGTCGAGCTGGGCCTGCGCCTCGTCGTGCTCCGTGGCCAGCCGCTCGAGGGCCACCCGCAGGCCGCCGTCGGCGGCCGCGGCCTGCTCGAGGGCGAGCGACAGGGACGTCGCCTGCGACGTGGCCGCGTCCAGCGAGGCCTGCAGGTCCTCCAGCGACGTCGCCTGGGCCGGTGAGGGCACGCCGAGCAGCGCCGCCACGAGGGCAGCAGTCAGCACAGCGCGTCGCAGCACGAGATCACCATCGGCGCGCTCGTCCCGGATCTGGATAGGGTCCGCGCGACGAGAAGAGGCGAGCTGTGCGGATCGGTGTCCTGACAGGCGGGGGCGACTGCCCCGGGCTCAACGCGGTCATCCGCGCCGTCGTGCGCAAGGGCGTCGAGGTGCACGGCCACGAGTTCGTGGGCTTCCGCGACGGGTGGAAGGGGCCGCTCGAGGGGCTGACGATGCCTCTCGGCGTCGAGCAGACCCGCGGCATCCTCCCGCGCGGCGGCACCATCCTCGGCAGCAGCCGCACCAACGTCATGAAGGTCGACAACGGCGTCGAGCGGGTGCGCGAGAACCTCGAGAAGGCAGGCGTCGACGCCCTGGTCGCCATCGGCGGCGAGGACACGCTCGGCGTCGCCACCGCGCTCAGCAAGGCCGGCCTCACCGTCGTCGGCGTGCCGAAGACCATCGACAACGACCTGGGCGCCACCGACTACACGTTCGGCTTCGACACCGCCGTGCAGATCGCGGTGGAGGCCATCGACCGGCTGCACACCACCGCCGAGTCGCACCACCGCGCGCTCGTCGTCGAGGTGATGGGACGGCACGCCGGCTGGATCGCGCTGCACTCCGGCCTCGCCGGCGGCGCGAACGTCATCCTCATCCCGGAGCGGCCGTTCGACATCGAGAAGGTCTGCGCCTACGTGGAGCAGCGCTTCGAGAAGCAGTACTCGCCGATTCTGGTCGTCTCCGAGGGCGCCACGCCCAAGGAGGGCACGATGACGACCCAGTCCGGCGAGGTCGACTCCTTCGGGCACGTGCGTCTCGGAGGGATCAGCCAGCTGCTCGGCGACGAGATCGAGCGGCGCACCGGCAAGGAGGCCCGCGCGACCGTCCTCGGGCACATCCAGCGGGGCGGCACGCCGACGGCGTACGACCGGGTGCTGGCGACGCGCTTCGGCCTGCACGCCGCGGACGCCGTGCACGAGGGCGACAGCGGCGTCATGGTTGCGCTGCAGGGCACCGACATCGTCCGGGTGCCGCTCGAGGACGCGACCCGCGAGCTCAAGACGGTGCCGGTCGAGCGGTACGAGGAGGCCGAGGTCTTCTTCGGCTAGGTCGCCTAGCCTTGCTCCGGTGACCGCGACGCTCGAACCCGCCGACCTCGACCGCTGGCGCGACCTGCCCGCGCTGCAGCAGCCCTCCTGGCCGGACAAGGCCGCGCTGGCCGCGGTCTACGAGACGCTCAGCCAGGTCCCGCCGCTGGTCCAGCCGGGGGAGTGCGACAACCTGCGCGAGCGTCTCGCCGCCGTCGCGCGCGGCGAGGCGTTCCTGCTGCAGGGCGGCGACTGCGCGGAGACCTTCGCGGCGAACACCGCCGACGGCATCCGCGGCAAGGTCCGCACGCTGCTGCAGATGGCCGTGGTCCTGACGTACGGCGCCAGCGTCCCCGTGGTCAAGGTCGGCCGGCTGGCGGGGCAGTACGCCAAGCCGCGCAGCAGTGACATCGAGTCCGGCACCGGCCTGCCGAGCTACCGCGGCGACGCCGTGAACGACCTGCACGGCGAGCGGATCCCGGACCCCACCCGCATGGTCCGCGCCTACGCCAACAGCGCCGCCACGATGAACTTCATGCGGGCCATGGCGACCGACGGCAGCGCCGACCTGGCCGCCGTGCACGACTGGAACACCGCCTTCGTGCAGCGCAGCCCGGCCGGGCACCGCTACCAGGAGCTGGCCACCGACATCGAGCGCGCGCTGGCCTTCATGCGCGCCTGCGGCCTCGACCTGGAGGCCACGCCGCAGACGCACGGCGTCGAGCTGTACGCCAGCCACGAGGCCCTGCTGCTGGAGTACGAGCGCGCGCTCACCCGCCCCGACGCCGACGGCGCGCCGTACGACCTGTCGGCGCACATGGTGTGGATCGGCGAGCGCACCCGCGACCTCGACGGGGCGCACGTCGACTTCCTGTCACGGCTGCACAACCCGATCGGCGTCAAGCTCGGGCCGACGACCGACCCGAGCACCGCCGTCGCCCTGTGCGAGCGGCTCGACCCGGACGCGCTCCCGGGACGTCTCACCCTCATCACGCGCATGGGCGCCGGGAAGGTCCGGGACGTGCTGCCTCCGCTCGTGGAGGCTGTCGAGCGCGCTCGTGGTCCGCGCAGCGTCGTGTGGGAGTGCGACCCGATGCACGGCAACACGACCGAGACGCCGAGCGGCTACAAGACCCGCCACTTCGACGACGTCATGGACGAGGTCCGCGGCTTCTTCGAGGTGCACGCGGCGCTCGGCTCGTGGGCCGGCGGCGTGCACGTCGAGCTGTCGGGCGACGACGTCACCGAGTGCCTCGGCGGCGCGCAGCAGCTCACCGACGCCGACCTCGCCGGCCGGTACGAGACCGCCTGCGACCCGCGTTTGAACACCAGCCAGGCGCTCGAGCTGGCCTTCCTCGTCGCCGAGATGCTGCAGGCGCGTCGAGACCGGTAGCTACGCCTGCGCGGTGTAGGTCGCCTCTGCGGTCAGCGTCCCGTCGCTGGCGCGCACCACGTGGTCGCCCGGCAGGTTGTTCGGGTCCTGCGCCGTGAGCTCGGAGGTGAAGCGGCCGCGCTCGTCGGCCACCACGACGGTCTGTGAACCCGTCGCCGCGCCGGTCGGGTCGAGGTAGTCCACAGTGACCTGCGCACCGGGGGTGAAGCCGGTCCCGCTGACCGTCACGACCGCGCCGTTCGGACCCGTCGCAGGGTCGACCGTCAGCGCCAGCGCGTCGCCCGCAGGCACCGCAGTGGGCTCGACCGGTGACGGCGGCGGGGGAGGCGGCGGTGGGGGAGGGATGACGAAGACGGTGGTCTCCGGGCGAGGGGCCTGCACGACGGGCGGGCTGACGAGCACCTGCGGCGGAGGGCTCGGCGCCTCGAGCAGCTCGACGTCCATCGGCGACCTGCCCTCGTCGGCGAGCAGCGAGCCGACGCCGCCGGAACGGCTGAGCAGCAGCCCGAGCCCGAGGCCCAGCAGCACCGCGACGACCAGCGACAGCAGGGCCAGCAGGGGCGAGAACAGCCGCGGGTCCTCGTCGTCGTCCCAGTACTCCTCGTCCTCGACGAGCGGCACCAGCGAGGCCGCCGACGGCAGGGCGGCGAACGCCTGGTCCTCGACCCGCGCGAGCACGCCGATGCGGTCCGCCTCGGGCAGCGCGACGACGGTGAGGCCGGTCAGCAGCAGGTGCGCCCGCTGCTGGGCGTCGGTCGCCGTGCGGCACCCGTCGCAGGAGAGCGCGTGCCGGCGGACCGTCGCGTCCCGTGCCGCCACCTGCCCGCCCTGCCCGATGCGGGCCAGCGCCCCGAGGTCCGCCTGGTGCTCCGGCACAGCAGGGGCGGGCTCGTCGTCGACGAGCGGCAGGAACGCCAGGCGCGCCCGGCCGACCAGCTCCATCGCGCCGTCGGCGTCGGTCCCGAGCGCCGCGCCCACGGAGGTGGCCGGCAGGTCGTAGGAGTCGCGCAGCAGCAGGGCGACGCGCTCGCGCTCGGGCAGTTGCTCGAGCGCCTCGGCGAGCACCTCCTGGTCCTCGTCCACGGCCAGCACGCCGCCGCCCAGCGGCAGGTCGGCGCTGCGGGTGGCGACCCGGCGTCCGAGCGCCCGCGCCCGCGCGAACCACCAGCCGACCGCGTCCTCGACGGTCTCCGGCCGCGCCGCCACGACCTCGACCAGGTCGACCGCGCTCTCCTCCACGACCTGCACCGCGGCGTCGGGGTCGCAGCCGATGCGCCGCACCGCGTCGTGCACCCGGTCGACGTGCACCCGGATCGCGGCGACCAGGTCCTCGGCGGAGACCCCTGCCGGCGCACCCGCGGCCCGGGTCAGGTCTGCCACGGCTCCTAGCCTAGAGGGCGTGACCCCCGTCGATCTGCGCAGCGACACGCTCACCCGGCCCACCGACGCCATGCGTGCGGCCATGGCTGCCGCCCAGGTCGGCGACGACGTCTACGGCGAGGACCCGTCGGTCAACCGGCTCGAGGAGCAGACCGCCGAAATGTTCGGCCACGAGGCTGCGGTCTTCGTCCCCAGCGGCACGATGGGCAACCAGATCTGCCTGCGTCTGGTGGTCCCGCCGGCGGAGGAGCTGCTGTGCGACGCGGACGCCCACGTCGTCACCTACGAGCACGGCGGTGCGGCGCAGCACGGCGGCATCCAGTCGCGCACCGTCCCGGGCGGGCTGATGGACGCGGCGACGGTCGAGCAGTACCTGCGCCCGCCCGGCTGGGGCACGGTGGCCACCAGCGCGGTGAGCGTCGAGCAGACGCACAACCGCGGCGGCGGCCGGGTGCACCCGCTCGAGGTGCTGCAGCAGCTGCGCGACCTCACCCGGAAGCAGGGGATGGCGCTGCACTGCGACGGCGCCCGCATCTTCAACGCCGCCGTCGCCAGCGGGACGAAGCTGTCGGAGTACGGCGCGCTGTTCGACACGCTGAGCGTCTGCCTGAGCAAGGGCCTTGGCGCGCCGGTCGGCTCGCTGGTCGTGACCGATGCGACGCGGGCCAAGGAGGCACGCATCCTGCGCAAGCGGCTGGGCGGCGGCATGCGGCAGGCAGGGGTGCTCGCGGCTGCCGGCTCGTACGCCCTGGACCACCACGTCGAGCGCCTCGCCGAGGACCACCGCCGCGCGCAGTCGATCGCGGACGCGCTGGGGGTCGGGCCGGTCGAGACGAACATCGTGCCGCTCGAGGTGGCCGACGCTCCGGCCCTCGCCGCCGCAGCGCGCGAGCAGGGCGTGCTGATCTCCGTCGTCGGCCCGAAGAAGGTCCGCCTCGTCACGCACCTGGACGTGGACGACGCCGGCGCCACGAGGGCGGCCGGCGTCGTCGGAGGAGTGCTCGGGGTCTAGCTCTCGAGGTGGTGGCCCTCGAGCAGGTCGAGCGCGCCGGACGGGTCCGCGCACCAGGCGCCGTCCATGAACATGGTCTTGCCGGTGCGGGTGATCCCGAACTGGACCTGCTTGGCGGAGCGGGTGTCCACCGCGCCCTTGCCCTCGGCGTACTCGTAGACGTCGAACCCGCGCGCGAGGTCGTTGGCGTAGAGGTACTTCGGGTTCTTGTACTGCTTGGCGCTCCACGTGTCGGCGTCCACCGGGGTGAAGCTCGCCATCTCGGTCGGCAGCCCGACGCGGCCGACGGTGTCGACGATGCGCACGCCAGCGGCGTAGCCGGCGTTGCTGAACGTCTTGCCGGTGGGGCCGTAGTCCAGGACGTGCGCGGTGCAGGTGAGGACGCCGTTGGCGTTGGTCAGCGTGGAGGTGGCGGAGTTCAGCGGGTTGAAGGCGTAGAAGCCCGTCTTCACCGGCAGCGCCTCGTTGCTGAGGTCGAAGATGTGCACGCCGCCGACGTTGCAGACGCCGTTCCCCGCGGCGCCGGCCTGCTCGTCGGTGACGTAGAGGTGCTTGCCGTCGGGCGACAGGTCCGCGCCGTGGCTGATGTTGACGGTCGGGTCGATGATCGTCGTCTTGACGCTGGGCTTGGCGGGGTCGGTCGTGTCGAGGATCAGCGTCTGGGTCAGCGCGGCGCTGTACGCGCGGTCGCCCTTGTCGTTGAAGTCGACGTCGTGGCTGGACAGGCCGGGCGGCAGCGGGAGGGTGAAGACCTCCTTCATCGCCTTGAGGTTGCGGACGTCGACGACGTTGATGCGGCCGAGCATCCGGCCGGCCGGCTCGTCGAAGGCCGGGGTGAGCTGGGAGTCGCTGACGTACAGGTACTTGCCGCTCGGGTGCAGCGTCGTGTTGTGCGCGCCCAGGCCGATCGGCACGAAGCCGACGCCGCGCGGCGCACGCGGGTTGCTGATGTCGATGGCGAGCACGCCCAGCGCCGGCTCCGCCTTGGCCTGGCCGAAGCAGGGCGCGTCCTTGACGCTGCCGTCGACGCCCATGAAGACCGTCGTCCCGCGGACCTGCACGTCGTTCTGGGCGACCGCGCAGGGGAGGAAGCCGACCAGCGGGGGCTTCGCCGGGTTGGCCGTCAGGTCGAAGATGCGCAGCCCGCCCATCGAGCCCTGTGCGGGCGCGATGGCGTAGTCGCGCTTGCCGATGGTGGCGAACTCCAGGTCCGTGCCCCCGGTGTAGGACCAGTTGGACACCGGCTTGAGGTCCACGCCGGTGCCCTGGGCGGGGGTGCCCTGCTTGCCGGCCTCCTTCGGGAAGGCGACCGGAGCCGGCGCGGCCGTGGCGACGAGGGGGGCGATCAGGACGGAGGCCGCCGCGAGGGGCAGCAGGGAGCGCAGGCGCATGAGGGGGACTTCGCCACCCGTGCCCGACTTCCTGCTAGAGCGCAGCGACCGTCCGGCCGACCATCGGCGGCAGCTCGCGGCAGGCGCGGGCGAGCGCGTCCAGCTCCTTGCCGTAGAGCGCCTGCGGCCCGTCGCACAGCGCCTGCGTCGGGTCGGCGTGCACGTCGATCATCACGGCGTCGGCGCCCACCGCGATCGCGGCGCGGGTCAGCGGCAGGACCAGGTCGCGCTTTCCGGCGCTGTGCGACGGGTCGACGACCACCGGCAGGTGCGACATGGCGTGCACCATCGGCACAGCGCTGACGTCGAGGGTGTTCCGGGTGGCCGTCTCGAAGGTGCGGATGCCGCGCTCGCACAGGACGATGTCGAGGTTGCCGCGCTGCGCGACGTACTCCGCCGCCATCAGCCACTCCTCGTATGTGGCGCTCAGGCCGCGCTTGAGCATCACCGGCTTGCGGACGCCGCCGACCGCCTGCAGCAGCGGGAAGTTCTGCATGTTGCGGGTGCCGATCTGAAGCATGTCGGCGTAGTCCGCCACGAGCGCGACGTCTGCGGGGTCGACCACCTCGGTGACGATCGGCAGGCCGGTCCGCTCGCGCGCCTCGGCCAGGATCTCCAGCCCCTTCACGCCGAGGCCCTGGAAGGCGTACGGAGAGGTGCGCGGCTTGTAGGCCCCGCCGCGGAGCATGGTCGCCCCGGCAGCCTTGGCCATGTCCGCGGCCTGGAAGGTCTGCTCGGCGGTCTCCACCGCGCACGGGCCGGCGATGAGCACGAAGGTGTCCGGGCCGATGTGCACGTCCGCCCGCTCGCCGACGGTGATGGTGCTGGCGTCCGGGTGGTTCTCGCGGCTGACCAGCTTGTAGGGCTTGGACACCCGCACGACCTCGCCGACACCGGGCATCGCCCGCAGGTTCAGCCCCTGGAACGCGACGACGTCGCCGACCAGGCCGATGATCGTGCGCTGCACGCCGCGGCTGATGAACGCGGAGCCGCCGGCGCCCTCGACGCGGGAGACGACGGCGTCGACCTCCTCGGGAGCAGCACCGGGGCGCATCACGACGACCATGGGACGGGACCTCTCAGAAGCAGAAAGCCCCGGGCAGCTGCCCGGGGCTCGTGGTGGTGGGGTGCGGCTAGCGACCCGACCGGGAGTCCCGGAAGGGGTAGGCGTACCAGTCCGCGCGCACGAGCCGATGCTAGCGCAGCGGCTCCTCCCGAGCCGCCCGAACCCGGTGCGGAGGAGCGTCGGCACGGGGAGCAGGATGGGCGGGTGACGACGCCTTTCAGCCGCATCGGGGCGAAGAAGCGCGCGGCCGGCGTGCCCGGCGACCGGCTGCCGCCGGGGCAGTACATCCCTCGCGGCTGGCCGGTCCTGCACTACGGGCCGCTGCCGAAGGTCGACCTCGCCACCTGGGACTTCAAGGTTTTCGGCGCCACCGCCGACGGCGCGGAGCGGCGCTGGGACTGGGGCCAGGTGGGCGAGCTGCCCCGCACCGAGGTGGCGGCCGACTTCCACTGCGTCACGAAGTTCTCCGTGCTGGACAACACCTGGACGGGCATCCCCACGAGGGCCTTCACCGAGCTCGCGCCGCCGGCGCCGGACGTCACGCACGTGATGGTCTGGGCCGAGTACGGCTACAGCGCGAACATGACGCTCGCGGACTTCACCAGCGAGCTGGCGCTGTTCGTGACGCACAAGGACGGCGAGCCGATCAGCCCCGAGCACGGCTGGCCGCTGCGCCTGGTCGTGCCGCACCTCTACGCGTGGAAGGGCCCGAAGTGGGTCCGCGGCTTCGAGTACCTGCGCGAGGACCGGCGCGGGTTCTGGGAGGAGCGCGGCTACCACAACCGGGCCGATCCCTGGCAGGAGCAGCGCTACAGCTACCAGGAGTCGCCTGGGGACGGCCCGGAGCTCTAGGACCCGTCGCGCAGGCTGCAGAGCAGCTCGAGGTCGCGCCGGTGCGTGCTCGCGTCTCCGGGCGTCTCCACGACGACCGGCACCCCGCGGGTGGCCGGGTGGCGGAACAGCTCGGCGAAGGCGTCCTGCCCGATGTGCCCCTCGCCGATGGCCTCGTGCCGGTCGCGCCCGGAGCCGAGCGGGTCCTTGCTGTCGTTGGCGTGCACCAGGCCGAGCCGGCCGCGGCCGAC
>JAOPWK010000350.1 GCA_025965735.1 Frankiales bacterium | reverse complement strand
CGCGCACAGAGGCGGGTAATCCACGACCTGGTGCGGATGGTGCGCCCCGACGTCTTGGACCAGATGCCCCTCGGCGATCAGCCATGCGACGAGGCGGGCCTTGAGCGCCAACCCGTTGTGGTCGGCCGCGATAGCGATACGCATCAGCCGACCAGGTCTTGCGTACCGGCCGCGAAGACATCCTCGAGGTCTACCGGCCGCTCCAGGATTCGCTGGGTGACCGCCGACTCGATGAGCTCCTCGAGCACGGCCCGGTTCGGCGCAAGCCCGTACGGCAACGGGTCGGCACCGGTCTCCTGCAGGACGCGCAGAGAGGTTCGATCCGAAGGAGCGCTCGCCTCACCGTCTCGCAGATGGCCCACGTAGACCTGCTTGGCGCGGGCGAAGGCGTCGAAGACTTGCGCCCCCAGCTCCGGCTGCGCCGCCAACAGATCGTCCCGGACCACTATGAGGTGATTGATCGGGTAGTGGCCGCGCGACCGCAGGGCGGAGAAAGCAGCCTCGATCGGGTGGGGCAGGAGCGGCAGCACGTCGGGCGCATCGAGGTCAGCGCCTATGACGGCAGCCAACTCTCCGCTGCGCAGGAGATCCTCGAGCTTCGCGCCGTCCGGGGCGGGAACGACGTTGCGCGGCGGGCGGTACTGCTGCACGTGCTCATCACCGGAGAGCACCCAGGTGACGGCGCCGAGGTCCACACCGTGCTCCTGAGCCAGGACCTGCCGGGCCCAGACGCCGGTCGTCACCGTGTAGCCGCGGTTCACCCCCACCTTGCGCCCATGCAGGTCATGAGGCGACCGGACGCCTGAAGTGGCCAGCACCTGAATCGCGCTGTGGTGGAAGCCGCGCACAAGAAAGACGGGGACGGCAGTGAACCGCACACCGTGCGCTTTGGCGACGAGATACGTGGTCAAGGCCATCTCGCAGACGTCGAACTCGAGGCCACGCACCATGCGCCGGAAACCCTGCACGAGAACAGGGACCTCCTGGAAGTCGAAGGAGAACCCTCGGGCAACCACTGTGCCGTCCTTCAGCGCAGCGTTCGCTCCCGTCGTGCGGGTGACGGTCGTGAGCATCTGCTGCGTCATGCGGGTTCCTCGGCTGTTGGTGCGCGTCTACAGCGGCCGGTGGTCTTACCATCAGTCCTTCAGTAGAATGCCACGGGAGCGGACGGCAGAGGAGAGCAATGGCAGATCGAGTGCTGGCAGCGGTGCGGACGGGTCCCGGCACGACCGAGCTTCGCGAGCTGGACATGCCGAACATCGGCCACGACGCTGCGCTACTCAAAGTCGAGGTTGCGGGCATCTGCGGCACGGACGTGAAGATGTACGCCAAGCCGCCTTCCGAGGCCCCCGTCATCATGGGGCACGAGAACGTCGGAGTGATCGCTAAGGCCGGCGCCAGCTTCCTCGAGCGCAAGGGCCTGCAGGAGGGTGATCGGGTCTTCGTCGAGCACTATGTCGGCTGCTTCCACTGCGCTTGGTGCCACGCCGGCGAGTACCGACACTGCGAGCTCACCGACTGGCGCACGAACCCTGACGCCCGCCGCTACGGCTACACGCCCGCTGGCAATCCCGGCACGCTCTGGGGCGGGTTCGCGCAGTACATGTACCTGCCCTGGAACGCCGTCACGCACAAAGTCCCGACCGGCGTCTCGGCCGAGCTCGCCGGCCTGGTCACTCCCCTGTCCAACGGCATCGAGTGGGCCTTGAACGCTGGCGGCGTGGGCTACGCGTCCACCGTGCTGATCCAGGGGCCGGGCCAACAGGGCCTGTCGCAGGTGGTCGCAAGCCAGCAGGCTGGGGCGTCACTGATCATCGTCACCGGCACGACGCGTGATGCGCCGCGCCTTGCCCTTGCTCAGGAGCTCGGTGCGCATGCGGTCATCGACGTGCAGAGCGAGGACGCCTTGACCCGCGTGCTCGAGTTGACCGGCGGCACCGGTGTCGACGTCGTCCTGGACTGCACGTCGGGCGCAGGAACTGCGCCCGTCCTGCTCGGCATCGACGCGCTGAAGCGCCGCGAAGGCGTGATGGTCACCCAGGGCGAGCTGGCTGCCTTCCCAGACTTCCCGCTGAAGAAGATGTCCGAGAAGGCCATCACGCTCAAGAGCGCCCGCGGCCACAGCTACCGCTCGGTCGAGCTGGCGCTGGACCAGCTCGCGTCCCGCCGCTTCCCGCTGGAGCGCCTGGCCACCCACCGATTCCCGCTCGAGGATGTCGACCGGGCCATCCGCATCCTCGCTGGTGAGACGGACGACGACGCCATCCACATCTCTCTGCTTCCGTGGGGGGTGCTCACGTGAGCATCGTCGTCCGAAAAGTGCAACGCACTCGTCGGGACCTTGTGGAGGGCCTCGCCGTGTGCGGTGTCTCCACCGTCCACGAGGCGCAGGACCGGACCGGGTTGGTGGACACCGCCCTGCGCCCGGTGTGGCCGGGCGCGCGCGTCGCAGGCACCGCCGTCACAGTCAGCCTCGCGCCAGCAGACAACTGGATGATCCACGTCGCTGTGGAACAGTGCCAGGAGGGCGACCTGCTGGTGGTGGCCCCGACGTCCCCGTCGGAAGCCGGTTACGTCGGCGACCTGCTTGCGACCGCCCTTCTCGCCCGCGGCGTACGCGGGCTGGTCGTGGACGGCGGCTGCCGCGACGTGGCCGATTTGCACCGCATGGGCTTCCCGGTGTGGGCGCGGCACATCTCGGCGTACGGCACGGTCAAGGAGACGTTAGGCAGCGTCAACGTCGCCGTCGTGTGCGGCGGCCAGCTGGTGCGTCCGGGTGACGTAGTCGTCGCAGACGATGACGGTGTGGTGGTCGTGCCTCGCGGTCGGGCGGCGCAGGTGCTCGAGGCCGCGGAGGCACGTCAGGCCAAGGAGGCCGACGCGCGGGAGCGGTACCGCAACGGCGAGCTGAGCCTGGACGTGCACGGGATGCGGGAGCGGCTCGCGCGTAAGGGCCTCACCTATATCGACGAGGAGCCGCCATGATCATCGACATCCATGGCCACTACACAAGTGAGCCTGCGCAGCTCGCTGACTTCCGCGCTGACCAGCTCCGCCGCTTGCAGGATCCGTCAATGCCGGCGTCGAGACTTGAGGAGATCAGCGACGAGGAGATCCGCCAGAGCATCGAAGGCAACCAGCTGCGCGTCTTGCGCGAGCGCGGCGTCGACCTGATGGTCCTCTCGCCGCGTGCGTCAGGGATGGGGCACCACCTCACCGACCCCGCAACGGCGCGTACATGGGCGAACGTCAGCAACGACCTCGTCGCCCGTGTCGTTGGACTCTTCCCGGAGTACTTCGCGGGCGCCTGTCAGCTTCCCCAGACGGCCGGCGGCCCACTGCAGGACGCCGTGAACGAGCTCCGGCGGTGCGTGGACCAGCTCGGCTTCGTCGGCTGCAATCTGAACCCGGACCCGTCAGGCGGCTTCTGGACCACGAAGCCGCTCACCGACGAGTACTGGTTCCCGCTGTACGAGGAGCTCGTCGCGCTCGACGTGCCGGCGATGGTGCACGTATCCGGCTCCCGCAACGACAACTTCCACACGCTCGGCGCCCACTACCTCAACGCTGACACCACCGCCTTCATGCAGCTGCTTGAGGGGGACCTGTTCACCCGCTTTCCAGCCCTTCGCCTCGTCATCCCGCATGGTGGGGGAGCGGTGCCGTACCACTGGGGCCGCTACCGCGGCCTGGCCGCCCGGATGGGATGGTCGGACCCCTCCGCGCTGATGGACAACGTCTTCTTCGACACCTGCGTGTACCACCAGCCCGGCATCGACCTTCTGCATCGGGTGCTTCCTGAGGACAACGTGCTGTTCGCCTCCGAGGTGCTCGGCGCGGTGCGGGGTGCGGACCCCGAGACCGGGATCGAGTGGGACGACACCAAGCGCTACGTTGACGCCGCCGACCTCAGCGACGCTCAACGGGCGAAGGTCTTCGAGACCAATGCGCGCCGCGTCTACCCACGGCTGGACGCTCGGCTCACGTCTGCAGGGCGGTAGGACATGGCGCGCCTGCGACTGAGCTTCGCGTGCGGCGACTACGACCGCACGCGGGCCCTCGAGGAGGGCACGATCCGCCCGGACGGCATCGACCTGACCTACCTGCGACTGCCGGTCGAGGAGACCTTCTTCCGGATGATGCGGCACCGCGAGTTCGAAGTGGCGGAGATGTCGCTGTCGTCGTACGTCATGTCCCTGCACAGCGAAGAACGACCCTTCATCGCGCTGCCGGTGTTCACATCGCGGTCCTTCCGGCACGGCGGGATCTACTGCTACACCGGTGCCGACATCGAGGGCCCGGAGGACCTGCCCGGAAAGCTCGTCGGTACGCCGGAGTTCCAACTGAGCGCCGGCGTGTGGATCCGCGGCATCCTTGCCGATGAGCACGGTGTGCCGGTGGACTCCGTGCGCTATGTGACGGGCGGTCAGGAGAGCGCGAGCCGCATCGAGAAGTTGCCCCTACGGCTGTCTGCCGAGATCGACATCGCGCGGATCCGGCCGGACCAGACGCTGTCGGCGATGCTCGCGACGGGCGAGATCGACGCCTTGTACAGCCCGCGCATCCCCACCACGTTCGCGGCGCGGGACCCCCGCGTGCGGCGGGTCTTCTCCGACGTCGTCGCGGCCGAGAAGAACTACTTCGCGCGCACCAGCATCTTCCCGATCATGCACGTGGTGGTTGTGCGGCGCGATGTCTACGAGCGGCACCGCTGGGTCGCGCAATCGCTCTACAAGGCGGCTCTGCTCGCCAAGCAGGAGGCGATGGCCAGCCTCTACGATTCGTCTGCACTGCGCTTCATGCTTCCCTGGCTCAACCAGGACCTCGAAACGGCGAGGGAGATCTTGGGCGATGACTACTGGTCCTACGGCCTGCACTCCAATCGTGACACGCTCTCGACCTTCCTGCGGTACCACCACGAGCAGGGGCTGAGCCCGCGGATGCTCACGCCGGAGGACCTGTTCGCGCCTGAGTCCACCGAATCAGCGGTCATCTGAACGCCGCTGCGTCACCTCGCGGCTGCGGCAGCCGCCGCAGCCGCAGCGGAGAGCAGTGCCTTGAGGGGCGTGCTTGCGTCGGCCGCCAGCTCAGCCGACAGCGCGACACCTTGAGCAAGAGCCTTGCGCACCACCAGGTAGTCGGCGGGGCTGTTCATGGCGTCGACGGCGAGCAGCTGGTCGCCGCGGTAGTAGAGGACCGAGAAGTGTTCGGTGTCTGGGTTCCCCCGAAGGACCTCCCTGTCGAAGCCGCTTGCTAGACCGGCGATCTGGAGGCGCAGGTCTCCCTGGGTCGACCAGAACCAAGGCACAACGGGAGTGGCGTCACAGCGTTCAAGCAGGCTGGCCGCGGCCAATGCTCCCTGGGTCGCGGCGTTCTGCACCGACTCCAGTCGCACCATGCCCTGCCCGGTGAGGGGGTGCGGCAGGACGGTGCAGTCACCACCGGCCACCACGCCGGCGGCGCTGGTGCGGGCGTAGCGATCGACGACTATCCCGCCGTCGCAAGCCAGCCCGACCTGCTGGGCCAGTTCAATGCGCGGTAGGACCCCAACGCCCACGACGACCAGGTCAGCCGGCAGCCGTGCACCGTCGCGCAGGAACACCCCGGTCACGCGCCCGGCGCTGCTGTCCACAGCGGCAACGCCCGTGGACAGGACCACGGTCGTTCCGCGGCGCTGGTGGGCGGCACGGAGGAATTCCGACATCGCAGGGCCAATAGCCCTGGGGATGAGTCTGTCTTCCACCTCTACGACCGTGACGTCCTTGCCCAAGGCGCGCGCGGCGGCTGCCGCCTCCAGGCCGATGAAGCCGCCACCGACCACGACTACGCGGCGGGAGCCCCCGAGGCGCCGTCGTAGCTCGACCGCCTGATTCAAGTCCCGTAGATAGCAGACGCCGGCGACGGCTGCCCCGGGCACGTCCAACCGGCGGGGGGCGGCGCCGACGGTCAGGGCCAGACGACCGAACGGCAAGTCGCGGCCGGCCGAGGTCGTGGCGCAGCCCGGCGCCTCGCCGTCGGGCAAGCGCAGGTTCACCACCTGCTCTCGAAGGACCAAATCGATTCCCGACTGGATGAACCAGTCCTTGTTGCGCAAGGACAGCGATTCCGGTTCCGCCTCGCCTGTCAGCAGCTCCTTCGAGAGCGCTGGCCTCGAGTACGGCGCGTGCGGTTCCTCGCCGAGCAGGGTGATCTTGCGAGCGTCCCCGAGATCGCGCAGGGAACAGGCGACCTGCAACCCCGTTTGGCCAGCGCCGATGATCAGCGTCCCTGCGTCCTCCGAGCCGGACTTCTCCGCCACGTAATCTCCTGGGTCCGGGAAAGGACTTACCATATTACCATCGGCGGATCGTCCTCAGGTGCAGCGAGGCTGGGGTGGCCATGAGGCTCTTGCGGTAGCACCAACTCGGAGCACATCGCAGTGACGCACATCGCGGCCCAGGACGGAAGCACGTGGATGCGGCGGATGAGAGGACTCACCATGAGCGCGGAGTTGCGCGGCCTGGTCTCACTGGCCTGCCGGGTGCTGGGCGATGCCGGACAGGGCGACCTGATCTGGGGCCATGTGTCAGCCCGCGACCCTGAGGGCCGGGGACTGTGGATGAAGGCGGCTGGTTTCGGTTTCGAGGAGGTCGGCCCCGACCAGGTGCTGCTGGTGTCCTGGGACGGCGAGGTCTTGGAGGGTGAGGGTCGACGACACGTCGAGTACCCGATCCACACCGAGATCTTTCGCGTGCGGGCGGATGTGGGGGCCGTCATCCACACGCACTCGCCGGCAGCCGTTGCCCTGGGCTCGCTGGGTGTCCCGCTGCGGGCGATCTCGCACGAGGCCAACCTGTTCGTGCCGCCGGACCTGGCGCGCTTCTCCGAGACAGGCGACCTCATTCTGACGAAAGAGCTCGGGGAGCGGGTGGCAGCGGCCCTCGGCGACCGGAACGCCTGCCTGATCGTCAACCACGGACTGGTCGTGGCGGCTGCCGATGTGCCAACCGCGACCGTGACTGCCTACTTGCTCGACCGCGCGTGCCAGATACAGCTGGCGGCGATGTCAGCCGGCGGCTGGGCTACCTGGTCGAGCGCAGACGAGTCGAAAGCCAAGCGCGGCAACTGCTATGCGGATCCGATGCTGCGACAAGCCTGGGACTATCTGGTGCGCCGCTTGCACCATCCGGGTTGATCGTGAGCATTTGCCGGCTGAACGGCGCTACTGGCCGGGCGCGCGGTCACTGGGCTACGTCCGACACGGCCGCTGCAGTGTTGGCGTGTGTCGGCGCGCGGGAGCTTCCTGCGCGCCTCCACCGTTGAATTGCAGCATGGGCTTTGGACGTCGAGCGAGATTTGGCCGAACTGAAGGATCGACAGCTCGTGCGAGTTCACGCCTTCCCAGCCGGCGGGCTGCCTTTGCGGTTCGCGCATCCACCCGCAGCCGTACGCGTACGCCTGGCTGCCCTCTGGCCAAAGCCATCCCCAGCTGTGGGACCAAGGTCGGGGGCACCTTTGGCCGCCGGATCACCGGGTGCCCGACAGGCACTACGACGCAGTCATGCACCAGGTGCAGATAGACGTGTTGCCGAACCTCCCGACGAGCCTTGTGATCCGCCCGACGCACAAGCGCCGGCACCACCTCCCCGCTGGAGCAGCAGCCACCGCAGACCCGGTCGTCTAATGGTTTGACCTTCGCGCTATCGGGTGGTTCAGTGTGGCCTACGTCACGAGCCGCCAGGCCCGTGGATGCGGAAACGGTGAGGTGCTTGTGCGCGCTGCTTGGTCCTGGCCCGACGGCAAGTCCTTGGCCATC
>JAOPWK010000057.1 GCA_025965735.1 Frankiales bacterium | reverse complement strand
TCAAGAATCGGCCGCGCGGACCCAAAGCCCCGCCGTCGCCGACCTACGTCGACCGCAACTTCGTCCCGACCTGCACCGGCAACAACGCCTACAACGACGGCGCCCTGTGCGGGGCGGCGGTCGAGAGCTGCCCGACCGAGGGTGACGTCCGCTTCTGGGTCTTCGAGACCACGATCCAGCGCTCCACGGGGCAGCCTGTGGCAGGCACCGGGCCGCGGCTGGTCGACACCGTCTGCCTCGGCCCGGAGGACCCGCAGCCCGACCCGGCGGTCCTCATCCCCGCGATGGTGCAGACCGAGTTCCAGAGCGTGGTCGTGCAGGGCGGTGTCGCCGACGTCTCGCCCAAGCCCGAGACGCTGGTGAACATCGACACGCGCTTTCAGACCGACGCGCCCGCGAGCTACCAGATCCCGTTGACGCTGCTCGGCCAGTCGGTGGTCATCACCGCTTTGGCTCAGAAGTACACGTGGCACCTGGACAACGGCGAGACGCGCGTCTCGACGCAGCCGAAGGGCTACCTCGAGTACATGTACCGCCAGGCGGGCGCGTACGACGTCTTCGTGTCCATCACCTGGAGCGGCACGTTCAGCGTCAATGGCGGACCGGCGCAGCCGATCACCGGCACGGTGGAGGTCGATGGGGAGCCCACACGCGTGCAGGTCCAGCAGGCCCGCAGCGAGCTCGTCCGCGACTGACCGCCGCACGACAACGGCCCGGCACCGAAAGTGCCGGGCCGTTCGCGTACCGCTACAGCCGGAGCGTGCCGAGGTCAGCCTTGGTGCCGCGGTCCAGGAAGACCTTGCGGCTCGTCTTGCCGATCTTGACCGTCCAGAACTCCTTGCCGCGCCGGTCCTGAATGGTTGTCGGCCGCGTGCTCGGGTTGGCGTGCACGGTGAAGCGGCCGCGGGAATCGGTCTTGGCCGTGGTGGTGATCGTCTCCGCGACCGAGCCGTCGCGGCGGGCCAGTACGTCCTCAGCGACCGGGCTCTTGAAAGACTTGGTCAGCGTCACGAGCGCGCCGGCCGCGGGAGCGCCGCTCGCGGTGCGGACGGTCCCGGTGACGACGCCGTGGTTGCGCGGATCGGCAGCGGCCTCGGCCAGCAGCAGCCAGGCCGGCCGGTTGATCGCGTACGTGGACGGGATGTTCTCCGCGTACGGCGGGTGGAAGGCCTGGTTGTGCTCGAAGGTGTAGACGATCGTGCGCAGCGCGCCGTACGACCAGTCACGGCTGGTGCCGGCCGTCGGGTAGAGCGACAGCCCGATCTGGTTGGTGTAGCCGTGGTGCTCGCACATCTGCTCGCCGAGGTCCTCCTGGAACGCGTTGTCCGGTGAGGGATCCGTCGTGTAGCCCCAGGGCCGCATGCACAGCTGGCCGCTGGTGTGGTTGGTCAGGTACGCGGTGACCTGCCGGGCCTTCATGCCGCCGGCGATGTTGCGCGCCTCCGGCTCGGAGAACGGCTCGGCGCCGCCGTACGTCTGGCTCGTCGGGTCACCGCCACCGCCCTCGCCTCCCCAGAAGAACGGGTAGTTGCGGTTGGGGTCGGTGCCGTGCGCGTCCGCGTTCAGGCGCGAGGAGGAGCCACCGGCGGCGTACAGCGCGTCGGTGAAGGAGCGCTTGTTCTTGCGCCAGCCGCTCTCGAGCCCCGCCACCTCGAAGGCCAGGTTGTTGTTCAGCACGGGGTTGTAGACCGGCGACGCCTCGCGGGAGTGCACGAAGCCGTCGACGTTGACGATCGGGACGACGACCACGCGGATCTTCTTCAGCAGTGCGGTGACCCGCTTGTCCTTGCCGTAGGACGCCAGCAGGTCGAAGGCGAACATCATCGTGTACTCCGACGACGGCCACTCGCGGGCGTGGTGCGCCCCGTCGACCCAGAACGTCGGGCGGCCGTCGCTGACGGCCGTGCTGATGTCGTCGGCGATCTCGATGCCGTAGACCTTGCGGCCCTCCAGCGTGGTCTCCGGGAACTCGAACATCCGGGACCGCTTCGGGTGGTCGGTGGCCAGCTTCTGCAGGTCGGTGACGTAGTCGGCGTACCGGCGGTAGTCGGTGCGTTCGCCAGGCTGCGGCGCCAGGCCGGCCAGGCGGGCGCCGGCGCGCAGGTCGGGGCCTCGGTACGGCTGCGTGATCTCGAAGTCGACGCCGAGCTTGCGCAGCCGCGTCGCGTCACCCGGCCACAGGAGCAGCTCCATCGTCCCGTCGGCGAGCAGGCGGTGCGTGTCGTCGAACTCCGCGAGCGCCAGCGCCTGCTTGAGGGTGCGCGGGCGGACCCGGGCGTACGCCAGCATCTCGCCGGGCACCGTGGTGCCGGTGGCGGCGCCGAGGGCGGTGCGCTCCAGCACGGGCGCTGCCGCGATGACGCCGGCGCCGAGGGCGCTCCGGCGCAGCAGCGAGCGTCGGGTCAGGCCGGTGTCGGGGGTGGTGCTCAACGGTCCTCCAGGAGCGCCGGGGTGCGTCCCGAAGAGTTCGCCGTGCAGGCGCCGGCTCCTGCCGTCAGATCTTCCGCAGCACCGTGACGACCCGGCCCAGGATCACGGCGTGGTCGCCGTCGATGGGGGAGTACGCCTGGTTGTGCGGCATCAGCCAGACGTGGCCGTCCTTGCGCTTGTAGGTCTTGACCGTCGCCTCGCCGTCGATCATCGCCGCGACGATGTCGCCGTTGTCGGCGTTCGGCTGCTGGCGCACCACGACCCAGTCGCCGTCGGCGATCGCGGCGTCGATCATAGAGTCGCCGACCACCTTGAGCAGGAACAGCGTGCCCGTGCCGACCAGCTCGCGGGGGAGCGGGAACACGTCCTCGACGGCCTGCTCGGCCAGGATCGGCCCACCCGCGGCGATCCGGCCGAGGACCG
>JAOPWK010000035.1 GCA_025965735.1 Frankiales bacterium | reverse complement strand
CCACTGGTGGAGACCGGCGTGCAGGAGAAGCCCCTCTCGATCGCGCTGCGCGAGATCAACGGCGGGCTGCTCACGCACGAGCAGGTCGCCGACCCGGCCGTCTAGCCGCTGAGATGAGCCGCGTCGTCCTGGGCGTGGCCGGCGGAATCGCCGCCTACAAGGCCGTCGAGCTGCTGCGCCGGTTGACCGAGTCCGGCCACGACGTGACCGTCGTGCCCACCCGTGCGGCGCTGGAGTTCGTCGGTGCCCCGACCTGGTCGGCGCTGTCCGGCAAGCCGGTCCGCACCGACGTGTGGACCGACGTGCACGAGGTCCCGCACGTGCGGCTCGGCCAGGAGGCCGACCTCGTCGTCGTCGCCCCGGCCACCGCAGACCTGCTCGCCCGCGCCGCGCACGGTCTGGCCGACGACCTGCTCACCAACGTCCTGCTCACGGCGCGATGCCCGGTGGTGCTGGCACCGGCGATGCACACCGAGATGTGGGAGCACCCCGCCACGCAGGCCAACGTCGCGACGCTCCGCAGCCGTGGCGTGCAGGTGGTGGAGCCCGCCGTCGGCCGGCTGACCGGCAAGGACAGCGGCAAGGGCCGGCTGCCGGATCCCGAAGCGCTGTACGACGTCGCGAACAGGGCGCTGTCCGGTCGCCCGCAGGACCTCGCCGGCCGGCGGGTCGTCATCAGCGCCGGCGGCACCCGCGAGCACCTCGACCCGGTGCGCTTCCTCGGCAACCGCTCCAGCGGCAAGCAGGGCTACGCGCTGGCGCGCACCGCCGCCGCCCGCGGCGCCGAGGTGGTGCTCGTCAGCAGCGCCCAGCTGCCGGACCCGGCGGGCGTGACCGTGCGCCGCGTGACCAGCGCGCTGGAGCTGCACGACGCGGTCCTGGCCGAGGGCAAGGCAGCCGACGCGGTGGTCATGGCTGCGGCCGTGGCCGACTACCGGCCGGTCGAGCGCCTGGCGACCAAGCGCAAGAAGACGGACACCCTCACCGTCGAGCTCGTGCAGAACCCGGACGTGCTCGTCGAGCTCGTGGCGCAGCGCAAGCCTGGTCAGGTGCTCGTCGGGTTCGCGGCCGAGACCGGTGACGCCGACGGTGACGTGCTCACCCACGGCCGGGCCAAGCTCGCCCGCAAGGGCTGCGACCTGCTGGTCGTCAACGAGGTCGGCGAGGCCGGCCACCCGACCGGCTTCGAGGGGGACGTCAACGCGGCGACCGTGCTCGCCGCCGACGGCAGCGCGCACGACGTGCCGCTGGGCAGCAAGGACGCGCTCGCCGATGCCGTGTGGGACCTCGTGGCGGCGCGCCTCCCCGAGGGCTGACGCCTCACCCACCAGCCTGGGCGCATGCGCCGTACCGCCCTGCTCGTCCCGCTCCTGCTGCTGCCCGCGTGCGGCGACGACGGCGTGACCGTGGAGCGGACCAGCGCGCTGGAGCGGCAGTCGACGCCGACCGCCGCCGCGCCGACGGCGACGCCGACCACCCCCGCGAAGCCGACTCCCGAGCCTGCCGCCACCAAGGCCGCCAACCCCAAGCCGAGCCCCGCGACAGCGCCGAGCAAGGCCCCGCTGAAGACCGCCGCGCAGGGGGACGTCGACGGAGACGGCACCCCGGACGAGGTGAGCGTGGACGAGAACCTCGCTGTGGCCCTGTCCGGCAACGGCAGGACGATCGCGAGCCGCTTCCAGACCGACACCGCGCCGCAGGTCAGCGGCTCGGAGGACGTGGACCGCGACGGCCGCGCCGAGGTGTTCCTGCGCACCGGGCAGGGCTCGAGCACCAGCTTCCTCACGCCCTTCCGCTACGACGGCCGGACGTTCGCTCCGCTGACCCTCGACGGCGAGCAGGTCAAGCTCGGGGTCGGCGGCAGCGCCACCCATGGCGACGGCTTCTCCTGCACCGACACCGGCCGGCTCGTCGTCCGCTCCGCGAGCAGCGATGACGACGGGGCGAGCTTCACCGTCACCACCACGACGTACCGCGTCGACGGGCACCGCCTCGTGCAGACGAAGCGCAGCACGGCGCAGGCGCAGGGAATGGACGACCCGCGGGTCGGCGAGGCCTACCTCGTGGACTGCCGGTCGGTGGGCGAGGCGGGCTAGTCGGTAGGCTCGCCCGCGATCCCCTGAGTAGTACCGCCGTCCGAGGAGCACTGTGTCCCGTCGCCTGTTCACGTCCGAGTCGGTCACCGAGGGGCACCCCGACAAGATCGCCGACGCGATCAGCGACTCGATCCTCGACGCCCTGCTCGAGCAGGACCCGAAGAGCCGCGTCGCCGTGGAGACCCTCATCACCACCGGTCAGGTGCACATCGCCGGAGAGGTGACGACGGACGGCTACGCGAACATCGCCGACATCGTCCGCAAGACGATCCTCGAGATCGGCTACGACAGCAGCAAGAAGGGCTTCGACGGCGAGAGCTGCGGCGTCTCGGTGTCGATCGGCTCGCAGAGCCCGGACATCGCGCAGGGCGTCGACGAGGCGTACGAGGCCCGTGTCGAGGGTGAGACCGACGACCTGGAGAAGCAGGGCGCGGGCGACCAGGGCCTGATGTTCGGCTTCGCCTGCGACGAGACGCCCGAGCTCATGCCGCTCCCGATCGCGCTCGCGCATCGGCTGGCCCGCCGCCTGACCCAGGTCCGCAAGGACGGCGTCGTGCCGTACCTGCGCCCGGACGGCAAGACCCAGGTCACCATCGAGTACGTCGACGGCAAGCCCGCGCGGCTCGACACGGTGGTCGTCTCCTCCCAGCACGCCGAGGACATCGACATCGTCAGCCTGCTGACGCCCGACATCGCCGAGCACGTCGTGGCCCCGGAGATCGCGGACCTCGGCATCGACACCGAGGGCTACCGCCTGCTGGTCAACCCGACCGGCAAGTTCGTCATCGGCGGCCCGATGGGCGACGCCGGCCTCACCGGTCGCAAGATCATCGTCGACACCTACGGCGGCTACGCCCGCCACGGCGGCGGCGCCTTCTCCGGCAAGGACCCGTCCAAGGTCGACCGCTCCGCCGCCTACGCCATGCGCTGGGTCGCCAAGAACGTCGTCGCGGCTGGCCTGGCCACCAAGTGCGAGGTCCAGGTCGCGTACGCCATCGGCAAGGCCGAGCCGGTGGGCCTGTTCGTGGACACCTTCGGCACCGGCGTCGTGGACGACCAGGTCCTGCAGGACGCCATCGTCGAGGTCTTCGACCTGCGCCCGGCCGCGATCATCCGCGACCTGGACCTGCTGCGCCCGATCTACAAGAAGACCAGCGCCTACGGGCACTTCGGTCGCGAGGACGCCAACTTCACGTGGGAGTCGACCGACCGCGCCGAGCTGCTGAAGAAGGCCGCCGGGCAGTAGGAGCTGTCGCACGCGCCGCCTAGCCTCGGCGCTGTGACGGAGCTGCCCCTGGGTCTCAAGGCCCCGCGGCCTGCCCGCAACAAGGCCGCGACGGCCCCGGCCGAGGTGCAGCCGGTCGCCCGCGTCGTCGTCGACACCGGCCTCGCCCACCTCGACCGCCCCTTCGACTACCTCGTGCCGGCCGCCGCGGCACAGGACGCGCAACCGGGCGTACGGGTGCGCGTCCGCTTCGCCGGGCGCCTCGTCGACGGCTGGGTCCTGTCGCGGGAGGACGCCTCCGAGCACCCGGGCAAGCTGGCGCCGCTGTCGGTGGTGAGCCCTGAGCGGGTGCTCACGCCGGAGGTCGCCGAGCTGGCGCGGGGCGTCGCCGACCGCACCGCCGGGACGCTGCCGGACGTGCTGCGACTGGCGATCCCGCCGCGGCACGCACGGGTCGAGGCCGAGGCAGCGGTCGAGCCCGCGCCTGCCCCGGCCGCACCGGAACCCGGCTCCTGGACGCGGTACGGCGCCGGCCCCGGCTTCCTCACCGCGCTGGCGGAGGGCCGGTCACCGAGAGCGGTCTGGAACGCGCTGCCCGGGCCGGAGTGGCCCGCCGAGGTGGCCGCTGCGGTGCAGGCCTGCGCTGCCAGCGGCCGCGGCGCGGTCGTGGTGGTGCCGGACAGCCGCGACCTCGACCGGGTGACGCAGGCGCTCGCGGAGGCCGGCGTGCCGGCGGTGTCGCTGAGCGCCGATCTCGGTCCGGCTGAGCGGTACCGCCGCTGGCTGCAGGTCCTGCGCGGCAGCGTCCGCGTCGCCGTCGGCACGCGCGCCGCAGCCTTCGCCCCGGTGCACGACCTGGGGCTGGTCGTCGTGTGGGACGACGGCGACGACCTGCACGCCGAGCCGCGCGCGCCCTACCCGCACGTGCGCGAGGTCCTCGCCCTGCGCGCGCACCTGTCTGGGGCCGCCATGCTCGTCGGCGGCCACGCCCGCACGGCCGAGGCACAGCTGCTGGTGGAGACCCGCTGGGCCAAGCCGCTGGTCGCCGACCGGGCGCAGGTTCGGGCGCTCGCTCCGGCCGTCGACGGCACCGGCGAGGAGCAGCTGGCCCGGGACCCGATGGCGCAGGCGGCCCGGCTGCCGGCCGCGGCCTTCGACGCTGCCCGCGTCGCGCTGGCCAAGGGGCAGCCGGTCCTGGTGCAGGTGCCGCGCCGCGGCTACGTCCCGTCGCTGGCCTGCCAGCGCGATCGCAC
>JAOPWK010000022.1 GCA_025965735.1 Frankiales bacterium | reverse complement strand
AGCTGGTCCCCGACCTGCTGCCAGCTCAGCAGCGACGCGTGCGAGGCCTGGGCGACCGGCGTGCCGGCGACGGCACGGGCGAGCACGTCGGCCAGGCCCTGCCGGTCCGAGAAGTACGTCGCGTCGTCGCCGGCGATCTCCCGCAGGACCGGGATGTCGTGGACGACGACGGGGCAGCCGCGGAGGGCTGCCTCCACGACAGGGAGCCCGAAGCCCTCGCCCTCGCTGGCGATGATCGCGGCGGTGCAGGTGCGGTAGTGCCGGTCGAGGTCGGCGTCGGAGGCGTTCTGGAGCCAGGTGAACCCCGGCTGCGCGGTGGACAGCGCCTCCATCCGACGGACGACGTCGTCCACCATCCAGCCGTGGCGGCCGAGGACGGTCAGCTGGAACCGGCTGCCGGCGGCCCACAGGTCCTCGGCGGCGTCGAGCACGGTGCGGTGGCCCTTGCGCGGCTCGACCGTCCCGACGACGAGGAAGTGCGCCGGCTCCCGCTCGCCCGCCATGGGCGCCTGGCTCCGGTCGAAGTCGCAGCCGAGCGGCAGGTGGTGGACGGCGAAGGCGTCTGGTCGCCGGGGCGGGAAGCGTCGGACGAAGCCCTCGAGCTCCCGTGCCGTCGCGCGGCTGTTCACCAGCAGCACGTCCGCCACGCGCGTCGCCTGGCGCAGCCACGGGGTGAACGAGGCGTCCGCCGCGCCGGGTGGGAACCACTGCGGGTGCGTGTACGGGATGAGGTCGAAGACGTTGACGGCGACGCCCACGCCGCGCGCGCGGGCGTCCTGCAGCGTCCCGGCGCCCTTCGCCAGCTGGTCGTTGAGGTCGATGCCGAGCACCCAGTCGACGTGGCCGGCGTCGGTGTCGACCGCGGCCACGACGTCGTCGCGCCGGATGTCCGGGTGCGGCGTCCCGTCGGGCGTCGTCCCCAGCTGGACGGGTACGACCGCGCCGCCCTGCTGGTGCAGGACGTCGGTGAGCGCGTGGTGCAAGCGAAGCGCTGTGCGCTGGATCCCCGACAGGAACGGCGTCGCCCGGTAGAGGGTGACGTCGCTGGCCAGCAGCGGACCGCGCTGACCGCGGGCCGCCCACCGCGGGCGCTGCTCCACCGCGGAGCCGTCGAGGGTGACGTGGGCGAGATTGGCGGCACCTCGGGCCCAGTGCAGGCCGATGTCGGAGGCGTACGCGCGCTCGACGGCCTCGGCGACGGCTTCCGCGTCGTCGAGGTCGACGACGTAGACCGGGACGCTGCTCACGCCGCTGCGCAGCAGTGCGGTGCAGGTGTCGGCGTCCGGGACGAGGACCCCTACGGCAGGCGCGAGGAACGTGCCGACATCGCTGGAGATCGTCGGCGCCGCGGGAACGACCGCGACCCCCGGCCGGTCGGCCAGGTCGTCGGCGAAGGTCTCCCAGCCGGTCGTCGGGAGCACGTGCAGCACCCGGTCGACGTCGGCCCACAGGTCGTCCCAGGCGCCCGGCTCCACGTCCGTGACGGCGTACGACTCGGGCATCGGGATCAGGCCACCCGCCCGCGCCACGCGGCCGCCCACCGGACCGCCGACCGGCGGCTTGGCCAGCCCTTCGAGCGCGGCCCAGGTGAGCGCGGCGGTCCGATCCCAGGTGAACGTCGCCGCCGCGCGGTGGCCCGCCGCGATGAGCTCGGCCCGGAGCGCGTCGTCGGTGAGCAGCTGGGTGATCCGCTGGGTCAGCGCCGGGACGTCGGCCGGCGGGGTGTAGGCGCGAGGGTCGTCCAGCAGTTCGACCAGGCTGGTGGCGGCCGCCATCAGCACCGGGGTGCCGACCTGCATCGCCTCGAGCGGTGGCAGGCCGAGACCCTCCTCGAGGGACGGGAACAGCAGGACGTCGGCGTTCTCGTAGGCCCACGCCAGCTCGGCGTCTCCCGCGGGTCCGGCGAACACGACGTGCGCGGCCGGCAGCCCCGCGGCCTGCGCCCGCTCCAGCAGCCGGAGCCGGTTCTCCTGGGGCCACTCGCCGACGATGACGAACGTCCGGTCGCGCCGGACCTGCGCTTCGAGCCCGGCCCAGGCCAGCACCGCAGTCGCCAGGTCCTTGCGAGGCTCGTCGCGTCCGACAGCGAGCGCGAAACCCTCCGAGGGAGCCCAGGACGGACGCCGCACCGGCTGCGGCGGGGGCGCCGCGCCGTGGATCGTCGTCACCGGCGGGCAGCGCTCCACCAGGCGGCGCGCCTCGGCAGCGGAGTGGTCGCTGATGGCCAGCAGCAGGTCCGTCCGGCCGAGCTGCTCGACCCCGCGCAGGTACTCCTGCCGTGCCAGGGGGTCGGCCTTGTGCCGGTCCAGGTCGCCGAGCGGGATGAGGTCGTAGAGCACCGCGGCGGTCGGGACGTGCGCGCAGTGCACGCCGACGGTGAGCGGCGCGAGCGTCGGCAGCTCGAAGACGCTGGACAGCAGCACGACGTCCGGGCGCAGCGCCGCGATGGCGGCTTCCCGCGCGAGCTCGGCGTCGGGGCGACCGTGCCGGCGCCGGTCGACCGGGGGTGCCTCGAAGACGAGGACGTCGTCACGGCCGAGCGCCCCGGCGAGGGCATGCCGGATCTGCAGGACGTCGTCGACCGCGCGCGCCCCGTCCAGGAGGACCAGCAGCTCGTGCTCGCCGCGGGAGTCGGCGAGAGCCCGGGTGAGGGAGCGGGCGTAGTAGCCGATCCCGCGCTCGGCCGAGGGTCCCTGCAGGGGCTGCAGGTCGACCAGCAGCCTCATCGTCGGCGCCCCACGGCAGCGGAGAGCTTGGCCTGCAGCGCGCGGCGCCGGCGCAGATCGGCGGGGGAGTCGACCCGTGGCGCGGGAGGAGGCTCGGGGGTCGGGTGGGCGAGTGCGCGGCGGGCCAGCGCCGTGTCCGCGCTGCTCCGCACCCGCCGCAGCGGACGCGTCAGGCGCCAGGACTTGCTCTCCAGCATCACCCGCTCGCGGGCCATCGCCGCGTCGCGCTGCGCCTCGGCGAGCTCGAGCTCGCGCCCGGCCTGAGTGAGCTCGGACTCGAGCTCGATCCTGCGGTCGACGTTCAGGGCATGCTCCCGGCGAAGGCGCTCGACCTCTGCCTGCACCTCGACGAGCTGCACTGAGAGGTCGACAACGTCTCGTCGCTCCCAGCCGTCCAGCATCGTGTCCAGCACGCCGAACGGCTCGGCCACCGCCTTGGTCAGGTCCCTGTGCTCAGCCGCGACGTACCAGCGGTTCAGCCCGTCGAATGCCACGAAGTGGAAGCCGGCATCGAGCAGGATCGGCTCCCAGGCGGCGTGCGTCGGCGTACGTGTGAGGGGGGCGGTCGCCTCCACGCAGAGCACCCAGGGGCGCCAGCGGGCGAGGTCCAGCCCGAGCAGCGCCTGCCGTTCGTGTCCCTCGACGTCCACGCTCATGAAGTGCACCTCGGCGACTCCGGCTCCGTCGAGGACGTCGCTGAGGCGCACGGCAGGGACCGCCAGGCCGTCCCGACCCTCCTCGACGTGGCCCTCTCCGCGGTCGCCGTCGTTCACCCACGTCAGCAGGCCGGCCCGCTCGCTCGCTGCAGCGCCGACGACCAGGTCCCGCGGTCGCGCGGCCCGCAGGAGCTCGGCCGCGGCAGGCTCGGGTTCGACGAGGATCCCCCGCCACCCTTCGGCGGACAGCGCTGCCGTGAGCGAGTGGTCGTACGGGTGGCTCGCCCCGACCTCGACGTAGAAGCCGTTCTCGACGTGCCGGAGCGCGCGCCAGGCGCGCACGTCCTCGCCGTTCTGCGCGTACGAGA
>JAOPWK010000015.1 GCA_025965735.1 Frankiales bacterium | reverse complement strand
CCCCGAGGTGCGCGAGACGCACGCGGTGCGGGCCGCCCCGCCGGACGAGGCCGCGCCTCGTGGCCGGCGGGTGCCGCAGGGCGTGCTGCTGGGCGCCGGGCTGGTCGCGCTGCTGCTCGTCGGCGGTGTCCTCGGCTGGCTGTCCGGCCGCGGCGCGGAGCAGCCGGCTGCCGCCCTGCCCCGGGCGGTCCCGACCACGGCGCCGACACCCTCAGCGCAGGCGCCGGTGACGGTGGAGTGGGCGAGCGTGCTGGACGGGCTCGACGCCGCACGCGCCGAGGCGTTCGCCGCAGGTGACCTCCGCCTGCTCGAACGCGTCTACGCCCCGGGCTCACCTGGCCTGGCCTCCGACACCGCGCTGCTGCAGTCGCTCGTGGACCAGCGGCAGACCGCCCACGGGTTGCGGCACGAGGTCCGGTCGGTGGAGGTGCTGTCCGAGGAGCCCGACGCGGCGCGGCTGCGGGTCGTCGACGTGCTGGCCGCGTACGAGGTCCGCAGCGCGGCGGGCGCCGTCGTGAGCCGGGCCCCGGCGCGCGGGGAGCAGAGCTTCCTGGTGCAGCTGACCCGAACCGGCGACGGCTGGCGGCTCGTCGAGGTGCGCCCGGAGGGCTAGCCGCTCAGCTCCGCCTTGAGCGCGCTGTCCACGTCCGCGTGGGTGAAGTGGAAGCCGCTGTCCTGCAGCACCTTCGGGACCAGGCGCTGCCCGATGAGCACCCCCTCGTCGGCGAAGGGACCGAGCAGCGTCCGCAGCGCGAACGCCGGCACCTTGATCGGCATCGTGGGGCGGTGCACCGCCCGGCCGAGCGCCTTGGTGAAGTCCCTGTTCGTCACCGGCGACGGCCCGACGAGGTTGACGGGCCCGGCGACGTCCGCGGTGAGCAGGTGCCGGATCGCCGCGACCTGGTCGTGCAGCGAGATCCAGGAGACCCACTGCCGGCCGGTGCCCAGCGGTGCGCCCAGACCGAGCTTGGCGACCCGCAGCTGAGGGGCCAGTGCGCCGCCCTCGCCGGACAGGACGATGCCCGTGCGCAGGTGGGCCACCCGGATGTCCGCCGCCTCGGCGGGGACGGTGGAGGCCTCCCACTGCCGGCAGACGTCGGCCAGGAAGCCCTCGCCCGTCGGCCCGGTCTCGTCGGTGAGCCGGTCGCCGGTGTCGCCGTACCAGCCGATCGCGCTGGAGGACAGCAGCACCTTCGGGCCCTGCGCCGCGGCCATGGCCTGCGCCACCGTGGTGGTGCCGTCCACCCGGCTGCCGAGCACGACCTGCTTGCGCTGCTCGGTCCAGCGCTGGTCGGCCACTCCCGCGCCGGCCAGGTGCACCACGGCGTCCAGGTCCTCGACGTGCGACGGGTCGAGCCGCCGGGCGGACGGCTCCCACGGCCGCTCGTCGGCGCCGGCGGCCTGCCCGCGGACGAAGCGGATGACGTCGTGGCCGTCGGCCCGCAGAGCAGGCACCAGCGCGCTGCCGATGAGCCCGGACGCGCCGGTGATCCCGATCTTCATGCGCTGATCCTGTCCGATGGGACGGCCCCCCGCGACTTCACGGGGTCAGGCGCTGCGCCAGGAGGCTGTCCAGGGCGCGGACGTCGCCTTCGACCTCCAGGTCGTGGCGGCTGCGCCGGTGCCACAGCAGGAGCAGCAGGTCGGAGGCGGTGCCGCGGACGACGGCGCAGGGCTTGCCTGCGCCGAGGGTCCAGCGCAGCCCCTGCGGTGTCTCGAGCAGTACGGCGGCCGTGGGTGCGGGCGTGCGAGCCAGGACCACCTGACGGGGGTGCATCACGTCGAGCACTTCGCCGATGCCGTCCGCCGCGAGCTCCTGGCTGACGGGCTGCTCCCGGCCGACGGCGCGCTGCGCGTCCACGCGGTGCACGGCGGTCTCGAGCGCCTGTCGACGTCGCCAGAACGCGAGCGTGCCCGCACCGGTGAGGGTCCAGGCGGGGCGGCTCGGGTCGCTGCCCAGCTCGGCGAGCAGCCCACGGGCGCAGTCGGCGTACCAGTCCGCGAGCTCGTCGTCGGCCACGGTCACCTCGGGCTCGTCCTGCTGTCGGCCGGTGCGGACGACCGCGGCCGCCCACAGGTGCACCGCCCCGAGGTGCAGGGCCAGGTCGCGGACCATCCAGCCGGGGCAGGCAGCCACCGGCGCGGCGAGGTCGGCGCGCAGGACCTCCTCGAAGGCCCTCGCCTCGACGCGCAGGTGGGTCAGGTGGTCGAGCTCCATCCGCGCAGTCTGCCTCGGGTGCGGCCCTGTGCCCAAGGCCGCAGACGTCGGCGGCCCGCTCCCGGCGGGGGAGCGGGCCGTCGTACGGCAGTGGGCTAGAGGCCGAGCTCGGCCGCGAAGTCGCCCTCCTCCAGGCGCTCCTTGACCGTGACCAGGAAGCGGGCGGCGTCGGCGCCGTCCACGATCCGGTGGTCGTAGGTCAGCGCCAGGTAGACCATCGAGCGGACGGCCACGACCTCGCCCAGCTCCGGGTCGTCGACCACGACGGGGCGCTTGACGACAGCGCCGGTGCCGAGGATGCCGACCTGCGGCTGGTTGATGATCGGGGTGTCGAACAGCGCGCCGCGCGACCCGGTGTTGGTCAGCGTGAACGTGCCGCCGCCGAGCTCGTCCGGGGTGACCTGGTTGGTGCGGGTGCGCTGCGCCAGGTCGGCGATCTTCTTGGCCAGGCCAGCCAGGTTGAGGTCGCCGGCGCCGTGGATGACCGGCACGAGCAGCCCGCGCTCGGTGTCGACGGCGACGCCCAGGTGCACGGCGTCGTGGTAGGTGATCGTCCCGCCCTGCTGGTCCACGCTGGCGTTGACGACCGGGTGGGCCTTGAGCGCCTCGAGCGTCGCCTGGGCGAAGAACGGCATGAACGACAGCTTCACGCCCTCGCGCTGCTCGAAGGCTGCCTTGGCCTGCTGGCGCAGGCGGGCGATCTTCGTGACGTCGACCTCGAGCACGGTCGTGAGCTGCGCGCTGACCTGCAGCGACTCGACCATGCGCTGGGCGATGACCTTGCGCAGCCGGCTCATCGGCTCGGTGGTGCCACGGACGGTGGTGTCCGGAGCCGCCTTGACCGCCTGGTCGACAAACGCCGGCGCGGGCGCGCCGGCCTGCTGGCTCGGCTGCGGGATCTCGGCGCGGCCGGAGGAGGCGGTGTCGGCGGCAGCCGGCGCGGCGGCGGGAGCCGGCGAGCCCTGGCCCTGGCCGGCCGCGTCGAGCACGTCCTGCTTGCGGATGCGCCCGCCGACGCCGGTGCCCTGCAGCGAGGACAGGTCGACGCCGTGCTCGGCGGTGAGCTTGCGGACCAGCGGCGTGACGTACGCGCCCTCGGCCCCGGAGCCCTCGCCGGACGGGGCGGGGGAGGAGCTCGGCGCGACCTGCTGAGCGGCCGGCGCAGGAGCGGGCTCCGGCTCGGGAGCGGGCTCCGGATCGGCGGCAGCCTGCGGTGCGGGGGCCGGCTCCGGCTCCGGGGTCGGCTCCGGCTCGGGAGCCGCCTCGGGCTCGGGCTCGGGAGCCGCCTCGGCGGCCGGTGCGGCGTCGCCCCCGCCGCTGCCGTCGTCGATCGTGGCCAGCTCGACGCCGACCTCGACGGTCTCGTCCTCCTGCACCTTGAGCGAGCTGACGAGGCCCGCGGCCGGCGACGGACTTTCGGTGTCGACCTTGTCGGTGGAGACCTCGAGCAGCGGCTCGTCGGCCTCGACCCGCTCGCCCTCCTTCTTCAGCCAGCGGGTGACGGTGCCCTCGGAGACGCTCTCGCCGAGGCGGGGCATGGTGACGGAGACGGCCATGTGGTGCGGGGCTCCCTAGGAGTGGCTGTGGAGGGGCTTGCCGGCCAGCGCCAGGTGCGCCTCGCCGACGGCTTCGGACATGGTCGGGTGCGGGTGGATGAGCTGCGCGACCTCGGACGGCAGCGCCTCCCAGTTGGTGATGAGCTGCGCCTCGGCGATGAGCTCGCCGACGCGCTCGCCGACCATGTGGACGCCGATGACGGGGCCGTCCTTGGACGCGATGACCTTCACGGCGCCTGCCGTACCGAGGATCCGGGCCTTGCCGTTGCCGGCCAGGTCGTACGTCGCCTCGACCACGTCGTAGCCGCGCTCGGTGGCGACCTTGCTGGTCAGGCCGACGGAGGCGACCTCGGGCGAGGAGTAGGTGACGCGGGGGACGCCGTCGTAGTCGATCGGCGTGACGGCGAGACCGGCCAGCCGCTCGGCGACGAGGATGCCCTCGGCAAAGCCGACGTGGGCCAGCTGCAGGGTCGGGATGAGGTCGCCGACCGCGCTGATCGTCGGGACGCTGGTCTGGCAGTAGGCGTCGACCTTGACGAAGCCGCGCTCCATCTCGACGCCGACCTGCTCGTAGCCCAGGTCCTTGCTGACCGGGCCGCGCCCGATGGCGACGAGCAGCAGGTCGGCCTCGACGGTCTTGCCGCCCTCGAGGTGCACCCGTACGCCGCTGTCGGTGTGCTCGACCTTCTCGAAGCGGGCGCCGAGCTCCTGCTTGATGCAGCGCTTGCGGAACGCGCGCTCGAGCAGCTTGGAGGAGGACTCCTCCTCCAGCGGCACGAGGTGCGGCAGCGCCTCGACGATCGTGACCTCGCTGCCGAAGGAGCGCCAGACCGAGCCGAACTCGCAGCCGATCGCGCCGGCGCCGAGGATGACGACCGAGCCCGGGATGGTGTCCAGCTTCAGGGCGTGGTCGCTGGTGATGACCCGCTCGCCGTCGATCTCCAGCCCGGGGATGCTCCGCGGCACCGAGCCGGTGGCGAGCAGGACGTGCTTGGCCTCGATGGTGCGGCCGTCCACCTCGACGGCGGTGGGGGAGACGAGGCGGCCGGTGCCGGCGACAACCTCGATCTTGCGGCTCTTGACCAGGCCGGTGAGGCCCTTGAACAGGCCGGCGATGACCTTGTCCTTGTAGGCGTTGACCTCGGTCATCTCGACCCGGTCGAAGCTGCCGTGGACGCCGAACTGCTCGGCCTCCTTGATCGTGTCCGCCACCTCGGCCGCGTGCAGGAGCGCCTTGGTCGGGATGCAGCCGACGTGCAGGCAGGTGCCGCCGACCTTGTCCTTCTCGACCATCACGACGTTCATGCCGAGCTCGGAGGCCCGCAGCGCCGCCGCATAGCCGCCGCTGCCCCCTCCGAGGACGACGAGGTCGACGGTCTGCTCGCTCACGTGGGCTCTCCCTCGGTACCGGTTCGCGCCTGAGGGCGCGCCTCGGGCATCCTTCCACCTGAGGGGTACAGGTGCGCACGGCCCCCGGGGCATTCCCGTGCCGTGCCGACAGAAAGGACGACCGTGGGACTGCGCGACCGCTTGTCCGGCCGCAAGGGCCGCCCCGGCACCCCTCGCGCGGCCGGTTCGGAGGACCTGGACCACCTGCAGGCGTGGGCCGGCAGCCGTCGGGGCGTCGAGGGCTTCGTCGAGCCGCAGACTGCCACCACCGCCACCACGCTGGTGCTCGTGGCCGGTGACGGCGAGTGGACCCGCCGCCGGGTCGACAGCCCCAAGGCGGCCTTCACCTTCGGCTCGCGCACCGGCATCCCGGTGTACGACGTGGCGGCCGTGGGCTACCCGAACCGCATGCGCGAGTGGACCGCCAAGCGCAAGGCCGCCGGCGAGACCGGCGTCCCGCCGACCTCCTGACAGCACGGAGCCCGGCCCCTGGTGCAGGGGGAGCCGGGCTCCGGGACGTGCGGTGCGGGTCAGGCCTTGCCGGGCCTGCCCTTGCCCTCGGGGCCCTTGCCGGCGGGCTTGCCGACACCGGCCGGCTTCCCGGCGGGCGCGGGCTTGGCGGCCTTGTCCGGCTTGGCCGGCTTCGCGGCCTTGCCGGGCTTCGCGGCCTTGCCTGGCTTCGCGGCCTTGCCGGGCTTCGCGGCCTTGCCGGGCTTCGCCGGCTTGGCGGTCTTGATCGTCGCCGTCGGGGTGGCGGACGCGGCCGACTTCTTGCCGCAGTCGCTCTTGGCCGCCGCGGCGATCTGCCTGCCGCGACCGGGACCCTTCGCCAGCGTCTTGCCGTACGCCGAGACGTTCTGGCCGTGGTTCTTGCTCGGGTCGCAGGTGAAGGCGACGACCGGCACGGGCGCCTTGCCCGGCTTGATGCCGGCGGTCGAGGTGGCGCTGCCCTGACCGATGCCGATCGTGGCGGTGGGCGTGGCGCTCGCGGCGCCGGCAGCGGCCTCGCTCGTCAGCGGCTTCTCGTTGCTGACGGCGGTCACGGCGACGGCGCCGCCGCCGACGAGGGCCGTGGTCACCAGGGCCGTGCCGGCCACGAGGCCGACGGCCCCGGCCTTGCGGGCGAGAAGCGTCAGCAGGGGGTCGAGCACGTCATCCTCCGGTGCACTAGGGATCGTTGGCCCCCTGTGCATCGGCGTACGGAGGACGAGCGTTACAGCCGTTCGGCCGCGAGGTCCTCGAGCACCTGCACGAACGTGCGGACGGCCGCGCCGGTCCCGCCGCGGGGCGTGTAGCCGTAGGCCTCGCCGCTGTTGAAGGCCGGCCCGGCGATGTCGAGGTGCGCCCAGCGGACGCCCTCGGTCACGAACTCCTTGAGGAACAGCCCGGCCGTGAGCATCCCGCCCTCGCGCGGGCCGGTGTTGACCATGTCCGCGATCTCGGAGTCCAGGCCCTTGCGGAGCTCGACCGGCAGGGGCATCGGCCAGGACGGCTCGCCGGCGCGGCCGGCGGCGTCGACCACGGCGGTGCGCAGGGCGTCGTCGTTGGCCATGACGGCGGTGGTGCGCGCGCCGAGGGCGACGAGCTGCGCGCCGGTCAGGGTCGCCACGTCGATCAGGACGTCCGGGCCGTCCTCGCAGGCGCGGGCGATGGCGTCGGCCAGGATCAGCCGGCCCTCGGCGTCGGTGTTGTTCACCTCGACCGTCATCCCGTTGCGGAAGGTGAGGATGTCCGAGGGGCGGATGGCGGTGCCGCTCGGCATGTTCTCCGCCATCGGGACCCACGCCTCGACGTCGATCGGCAGGGAGAGCTCGGCGACGGCGGCCATCGTGGCGATGACGGCCGCGGCGCCGCCCATGTCGCTCTTCATCTCTTCCATGGCCGTCGGCGGCTTGAGGCTCAGGCCGCCGGAGTCGAAGGTGATGCCCTTGCCGACGAGCGCGACCTTGGTCTTCGCGCCCTTGCCGCCCTTGTACGACAGGTGGACCAGGCGCGGGCCGTTCGCCGAGCCCTGGCCGACGCCGATGATCCCGCCGAAGCCGCCCTTGGCGAGCGCCTTGCCCTCCAGCACCTCGACGTCGACGCCGGCGCCGCCCGCGTGCGTGCGGGCGACCTCCGCCAGCTCCACCGGGTGCAGGTCGGACGGCGGGGTGTTCACCAGGTCGCGGGCCAGGCGGACGGCCTTGGCGACGACCTCGGCGCGAGTGACGGCGGCGCGGGCGGCCTTGTCCTTGGCGTCCGGCAGCACCAGGACGACCTCGCGCACCGGCTCCTTGCGGGTCTCGACGTCGGTGGTCCGGTAGCGGGAGAAGGCGTAGGCGCCGAGCAGGGCGCCCTCGCCGACGGCGCGGACCTGCGCGGGCAGGTCCGGACCGACGGCGGCGAGGGTGACGGCGACCTTGCGCGAGCCCTGGAGGGCGCGGACCGCCGCCCCGGTGGCGCGGCGCAGGACCTCCGCGTCGTACGCCGTCCCCTTGCTCGGGATGTCCCCCAGGCCGACGGCGACGACGACCGGCGCGGTGGTGGCGCCGAGGGTGGCCAGGCGGGTGACCTCCTCGGCCTTGCCGGTGGCGCCGAGGCCGGTCAGCGCGGGGAGCAGGCCCTTGCCCAGGGCGCTCGCGACGCTGTCCGAGCCGGGGGCCAGGACCAGCCCCTTGGGGCCCTTGGCGACGCCGATGACGACGGCGTCGACCTTGGCGGAGGCGGCCGGCGAGCTGGACAGGCTGAGGGAGGTCACGCGCAAGGAGCCTAGAGGCCGTCGACGGCATCCCATCCGTGAGGCACGCTCGCGCGAAGGAGGAGGACACGACGACGGGAGCTGCGCATGATCGCGGGACAGGTCGGGCCGCGTTCGGCCCGCCGGCGGCGCCGTGGGCGACCCACCCACCAGAGCAGCCGGATCCGATGAGCGCCCGCGTCCGCACCCGTGACGACGTGGCCGCCCACGTCGACGCCGCCGTCCGCTACGCCACCCCGGGCACCGTCGGGGCAGAGCTGGAGCTGCTGTGCGTCGACCGCGCCGCACCGGGGGTTCGGCCGCCGCTGGACCGCGTCGCCGCGCTGCTCCCCGGGTCGCTGCCGGGAGGGAGCCTGCTGACCACCGAGCCCGGAGGGCAGGTGGAGCTGTCTTCCGCGCCGGCCGTCGGAGCCGCCGCGGCGGTGCGCCGGCTGGCCGAGGACCTGGCCGTCGTACGGCGCGCCCTGGACGCGGACGGGATCTCCCTCGTGGGGCAGGGGACCGACCCGCTGCGCCCGCCGGTGCGACTGCTGCGCACGCCGCGCTACGACTGCATGGAGGCGTACTTCGCGGCCGCGGGGGAGCCCTCGGCCTCCGCCGGTCCAGCGATGATGTGCTCGACGGCCGCGGTGCAGGTATCGCTGGACGCCGGCACCCGCGCAGACGCAGCCGAGCGCTGGCAGCGGGCGCACGCGATCGGGCCGGCGCTGGTCGCCGCGTTCGCCAGCTCGCCCCTGCTGGACGGCCGCGCCACCGGCTGGCGCTCGACGCGGCAGCGGATCTGGGGCGCGTTGGACCCCTCCCGCACCTGCGCTCCGGACCCGTCGCTGGGACCGGTGGAGGCGCTGACCGAGCTGGCCCTGACCGCCTCGCTGCTGGCCGTGCGGGACGCGGACGGCGTCTGCAGGGCGGCCCCGCGCGGGCTGACCTTCGGCCGGTGGATGCGCGAGGGGGCGCCGACCGAGGCCGACCTCGGGTACCACCTCACGACGCTGTTCCCGCCGGTGCGGCTGCGCGGGTGGCTCGAGCTGCGCTACCTCGACATGCTCCCCGACCCGCACTGGCGGGTGGCCGTGCTCACGGCAGCGGCGCTGCTGGACGACCCCGTCGCGGCGGACGCCGCGCGCGCAGCGTGCGCCCCGGTCGAGGGCCGCTGGGCGGACGCGGCCCGGCTCGGCGTCACCGACCCGGAGCTGCAGCGGGCTGCAGTCGGCTGCCTCACCGCCGTCGGCTCGCCGGTGGTCGACGCGTACGTCGAGCGCTGGACGGCCCGCGGGCGCAGCCCGGCCGACGACCTGCTCGACGCGCACACCGCTGGCCGCCCTCCCGAGGAGCTGCTGCTCGGCCTGGTGGAGGTCGCCGCGTGACGCCCGAGCTGCTGGCGCGCGAGCTGGAGGCCAGCCGCGCGCGGTCCCTGGCGCTGCTGGAGCCGCTCGACGAGCACGACCTCGTGCGGCAGGTCTCGCCGCTGATGTCGCCGCTGGTCTGGGACCTCGCCCACATCGGCAACTACGAGGAGCTGTGGCTGCTGCGCGAGGTCGCCGGCGTCGAGCCGCTGCGGCCCGAGATCGACCGGCTGTACGACGCCTTCGAGCACCCGCGCGCCGAGCGGCCGTCACTGCCGATCCTCGGCCCTGCCGACACCCGCGCCTACCTGTCCGGCGTGCGCAGCCACGTGCTGGACGTCCTCGACCGGGTGGCGTTCGACCGGCCGCTGACGCGTGACGGCTTCGTCTTCGGGATGGTCGTGCAGCACGAGCACATGCACGACGAGACGATCCTGGCGACGCTGCAGCTGCGCGGCGGGCCGCGGACGCTCCCGCCCGACGCTCCGCTCCCCGCGGGGCGCGTGATCCCCCCGCACGACGATGTTCTCGTCCCCGGCGGCGAGTCCGTGCAGGGGACGACCACCGACCCGTGGGCGCTGGACAACGAGCGGCCGGCGCACCGGATCCACCTGCCGTCGTTCAGGATCGACCGCGTCCCGGTGACCAACGAGATGTACGCCGGCTTCGTGTCCGCGGCCGGGTACGACGACCGGCGCTTCTGGAGCGAGCGCGGGTGGGAGCACCTGCAGTCCTCCGGCCGCCGCGCGCCGATGACGTGGCAGGGCGACGGCGCCGGCTGGTGGACGGGCACCCGCTTCGGCGAGACCCTCCCGCTCGAGCGCGACGTGCCGGTGGAGCACGTCTGCTTCTACGAGGCGGAGGCCTACGCCCGCTGGGCCGGCCGTCGGCTGCCGACCGAGGCGGAGTGGGAGAAGGCCTGCGGCTGGGACCCGCTCGCGGAGCGCCTGCGCCGCTACCCCTGGGGTGACGCGGATCCCACTCCCTCGCACGCCAACCTGGGGCAGCGAGCGAGCCGGCCCGCACCGGTCGGCGCGTACCCCGCGGGCGCGTCGGCGTACGGCGTCGAGCAACTGGTCGGGGACGTCTGGGAGTGGACCAGCAGCGGCTTCGACCCCTACCCGGGCACCCGCGCGTTCCCGTACCGCGAGTACTCCGAGGTCTTCTACGGCGGCGACTTCCGCGTGCTGCGCGGCGGCTCGTGGGCCACGCACCCCACCGCGGTGCGCACGACCTTCCGCAACTGGGACCTGCCCGTGCGCCGGCAGATCTTCAGCGGCTTCCGGACGGCTGCCGATGTGCCGGCATAGCGCCTGGCTCGGTCGGCCGGCGACGCTGCAGGAGCTCCTGGTCGAGCCGCCGCACGGCCTGGTTCACCAATCGTGGGAGCCGCGCCGGCAGCGGCACGGGGTCGTCAACGCCGACGGCTTCGGGATCGGCTGGTACGACGGCGATTCGGTCGCGCGCTACCGGCGGCCTGTGCCGATCTGGGGCGACGCCTCCTTCCTGTCGATGGCGCCGGTCATCCGGTCCGGCTGCGTGCTGGCCGCGGTACGGTCGGCGACCGTCGGCGGACCGGGCGGCGAGGAGGCATGCGCGCCGTTCCTGCTGCCGGGCGGCGTGCTGCTGTCGCACAACGGCGCGGTGCCGGTCGACGTGGTGGCTCCGCTGGTGCCGTCGGCTGCGCTGGCAGCGATCGGGTCGACCGTGGACAGCGCCTTCCTGGCCGCGCTGGTGGCGGAGCGGCTGGCGGCCGGTGTCGCCGCCGCGGTGTCCTCGGTGGTGCGCGAGGTCGGCGCGCTCGCGCCGGACGCCCGGCTGAACCTGCTCTGCACCGACGGTACGTCCGTTGTCGGGACCGCGTGGGGCGACACGCTCTTCTGGCAGGTCGGGTCGGGCGGCGCGGTGGTCGCCTCGGAGCCGTCCGACGACGAGCCGGGCTGGACCGAGGTGCCGGACCGCACGCTGCTGCACGTGACCACCGACGGCGTCGTCCAGGAGGACCTCTCGTGACGCGCATCGACCGGCACCTGGCTCCCGACGCGATGCGCTCGGCGCTGGAGGCGGACGTGCGCACCGGATTGACGGCGACGCCGAAGACGCTGCCGCCCAAGTGGTTCTACGACGCGCGAGGGTCGGTGCTGTTCGACGAGATCACCCGGCTGCCGGAGTACTACCCGACCCGCCGCGAGAAGGCGATCCTGTCCGCGCACGCTGCCGACGTGGCTGCCGCGACGCAGGCGGACACCCTGATCGAGCTGGGCAGCGGGACGTCGGAGAAGACCCGCCTGCTGCTGGACGCCCTGCGGGGCGGGACGCTGCGCCGCTTCGTGCCGTTCGACGTCGACGAGTCGGTGCTCGCGATGGCGAGCGAGCAGGTGGAGCAGGAGTACCCCGGCGTGGAGGTGCACGCCGTCGTCGGTGACTTCGAGCACCACGTGCCGCTGCTCCCGACCGGCGGCCGGCGGCTGGTCGCCTTCCTCGGCGGCACCATCGGCAACCTGCTGCCAGGCCCGCGGGCGGAGTTCCTGTCCGTGCTCGCCTCGACGCTCGCGCCCGGCGACGCGCTCCTGCTGGGCACCGACCTGGTCAAGGACCCCGTGCGGCTGCAGGCGGCGTACGACGACAGCGCCGGCGTGACCGCGGACTTCAACCAGAACGTCCTGCGCGTGGTGAACCGCGAGCTGGACGGCGACCTCGACGTGGACGCCTTCCAGCACGTCGCGGTCTGGAACGCCGAGGAGGAGTGGATCGAGATGCGGCTGCGGTCGCTGCGCGCGCAGACGGCTGTGCTTGGTGCGTTGGACCTGGCCGTGGACTTCGCGGAGGGGGAGGAGGTGCGCACCGAGATCAGCGCGAAGTTCCGCGAGGAGCGGGTGCGGGGCGAGCTGGCTGCGGCGGGGCTGGAGCTGCGGCACTGGTGGACGGACGAGGACGGGGACTTCGGCGTCAGCCTGTCGTTCAAGGGGTGAGGACGGCGCGGAGGTGACGCATGAGCGTCCCCGGCCCGCCGCAGCGCCTAGGCGCGGCCGTGTGTGGCGGGTGCGCCCCACAAGCCGAAGCCGCAGCCGCTGGACGACCACCGCCAATCCGACGGCGACTCCCCAGATCCTCTGCAGAGCAGTGCATCTCGGTGCCAGAACTGTGAGAGGGCGCCAGTGGCGTCCCTTCCATGGCAGTCGGTCAGCGGTCCGCTCCGGGTCGGCAGTCGTGCGTGTCCTGCTGGCTGTCGAGGATCGGCTGACGGAGCGCGCCGCCAGGCCGGCCGCCTGCACGCGGCACTGCTGCGGGACGTCCTGGAGCTGGAGCGACTGCACGTCGCCGCGGGGATGCCGCTGTGCCACGACGCCTCAGGTCGCGCTCCTGCTGCGCTGCTCCGCGTGGCGCGCCGGGCGGCTGCTCGTGGAGGCGCTCGGTCTTTCGGAGCTGCCGGACGGGCTGGCGGCGCTGGAGGACGGGCTGCTCACGGCCGACCAGTCCTGGGTCGCGGTGAAGGAGCTCGCGCCGTTGGACATCCGGCGCTGCGGCGGGCGCTGCTGGAGCTGGCGCACCAGGCGCCGCCGCCAGACCTTCCTCCGCGGGACGCGACGTGCCACCCGCCGGACGACCTGCACCCGCCCACCGCTACCGCGCGAGCCCCAGCCTGCGCCGACTCCTGTTCGCCCGTGCGCCGCGCTGCGAGTGGCCGGGCTGCGGCGCGCGCGCCGTCCGGTGCGACGTCGAGCACGACGTCGCCTGGCCGGACGGTCCGACGTGCAGCTGCAACACCGGTCCGTGCTGCCGGCGGCACCACCGGGTCAAGCAGGAGGGCTGGACCAAGCAGCGCGGCGACGGGGTCACCTGGACCGCGCCGTCCGGACGGCAGTGGCTGAGTCCGATCCAGCACGAGCCGCCGGCCGCGGCGTCACGGGCCGCTGACCGCTGCCAGACCGACGTCCTCGTCGGCCTCAGCCCGACTGAGCTGGACGAGGAGCTCTGGCGCCTGCTGGGCCGGCCGGACGACCCGGAAGGCCTGGAGCTGCGGACAGCCGACGTGGAGCCGGATGCCCTGGCTGCGGATCAGTGGGCTGACCCGGACACGTCCTGGACGCTTGACCTGCAAAACCCGTTCTCCTGGCTGGAACCCGAGCGGCTGCCGAGGGGCTGACCGGCAGCTCAAGCCGTACCGGCCGCCAGCTGCTCCACGGACTTCGCGATCCGACGCTGCCGCGTCTCGTCGGTCTTGGCGCCCTCGACGTACAGGACGTGCCGGCGGCGGTTGCTGTAGGACAGCCCGTCGAAGAAGGCGCGTGCGGCGGGGTTGGCATCCAACGCGGCGTTCAGGTCGTCCGGCACCTCGAGCACCCGCGGCTCGGCGTCCAGGGCCAGCACCACGTCGACCTCGTCGCCGGCAGTCAGACCTGCGTCGGCCCGCACGGCGGCGCTGACCGGGATCATCACGTGGCCGGCCATCGTCCCGAACGTCGTCCGGTAGGCGAACCCGTCGAGGGTCACCCGCACCGCGGCTCGCCGGCCGCCGCCGAGGCCCTCGACGACCTCCTCCGGCACCCGGATCCCGGTCGCGGCCTTGCCTCCGGACAGCAGCGTGGCGCGGAACTCCATGCGCGGCAGCATGGAGGATGGCGTCATGGACGTCGACGAGTGGGTGGACGCCCGGGTGCCGAGCGGGTCCGTGCTGCTGGACGTGGCCGGTGCCGGCCGCCCGTCGCGGGAGGTGCTGGACGCCGAGATCGCGCACCTGCACGCGGAGGCGGTCCTCGGCGCGTACGTGGCGGCGGAGGCCGCCGGGGAGCAGGTGGACCGGGGCCGGGCCGCGGTGGCGGCGCTCGTCGGCCTCTCCGGGGAGGACGTCGCCTTCGCCGACGGCGCGGGCACGGCGTTCGCCACGCTGCTGCAGGCCTGGCCGCTTCGGCGCGGCGCCCGCGTCGGCACCGTGCCGAGCGAGTACGGCGCCAACGCCCGCCTCCTGAAGCGGCTGGCGCAGGAGCGGGGCTGGGAGCTGGTGGTCCTGCCGGTCGACGGCCACGGGCGCATCACGTCCGTACCGGGCGACCTCGACCTGGTGACCTTCCCGCAGGTGGCGAGCCAGCGCGGCATCGCGCAGCCGGTCGAGGAGGTCTTCGCGACGGGCACGCCGCTGCTGCTCGACGTGGCCCAGTCGCTCGGCCAGACGGCGGTGCCCTACGGCTGCGCGGCGTACGTCGGCACCAGCCGCAAGTGGCTCTGCGGCCCGCGCGGCGTCGGCTTCGCCGTCGTCGACCCGCACGTCCAGCAGGCGCTGACCGAGCCACCGACGCTCGCTCCCGCGATGGGCAACGGCATGCAGCGGTGGGAGGCGCAGGAGGCGCACGTCGCGGGCCGGGTCGGACTGGCGATGGCCGCGGAGCAGTGGACGCCCGCACTGCTGGACCGGGTGCACGACCGTGCCCGCACGGCTCGCGACCTCCTGGGGACTGTCGAGGGCTGGACCGTCCGCGAGCCGCGGGACGAGCCCACCGGCATCACGACGCTCGTGGGCGGCGATCCGGTGGCGACGCGCGCACGCCTGCTGGAGGACGGCTTCGTCACCAGCGCCGTCCCGACGAGCCGCAGCGACGACCTGGACCGGCCGGTCCTGCGGGTGTCGACGGGAGCGTGGGTGGCCGACGCCGAGCTGGAGCGCCTGGCCGCGGCTCTGCCCGGACGCACGAAGTAGGTTCCCCGGCTGTGACCGACCTGCAGCAGGGGCCCCTGCACGACCGCCACGTCGCCCTCGGCGCCAAGCTCGCCGACTTCGGCGGCTGGGAGATGCCGATCGAGTACCCCGGCGGGGGAGTGCTGAAGGAGCACCTCGCCGTGCGCGAGGCCGTGGGCGTCTTCGACGTCAGCCACCTCGGCAAGGGCGTCGTCCGCGGCCCGGGCGCGGTCGACTTCGTCAACGACCGGCTCACCAACGACCTGCGCAAGGTCGGGGTCGGCCAGGCGCAGTACACGCTCTGCTGCGACGAGGCCTCCGGCGGCGTCGTCGACGACCTCATCACCTACGTCCGCAGCGACGACGAGGTCTTCCTCATCCCGAACGCCGCCAACTCCAGCCAGGTCGTCAGCCGGCTGCAGGCGGATGCGCCCGACGACATCGAGGTGGAGGACCTGCACCGCACGCTCGCGGTCATCGCCGTGCAGGGCCCCCGCAGCGGCGAGCTCGTCGAGGCGCTCGGCCTGCCGACCGGCCACGCGTACATGTCCTTCACCGCCGCGGAGTGGCAGGGCCTGCCGGTCGTGGTCTGCCGCACCGGCTACACCGGAGAGCTCGGCTACGAGCTGCTGCCGCGCTGGGAGGACGCAGGCGCGATCTGGGACGCGCTGATGGAGAAGGGCGCGCCGCTCGGCGTGCTGCCGTGCGGGCTCGGCGCCCGGGACACGCTGCGCACCGAGATGGGCTACCCCCTGCACGGCCAGGACCTCTCGCTCGAGATCACGCCGGTGCAGGCGCGCTCCACCTGGGCGATCGGCTGGGGCAAGGAGCGGTTCTGGGGCCGCGACGCGCTGGTGCGTGAGAAGGAGCAAGGCGCGGCACGGCTGCTCTGGGGGCTGGAGTCGCTGGACCGCGGCATCCCGCGCAGCCACATGACCGTGCTGCGCGACGGCACGCCCGTCGGCGAGGTGACCAGCGGGACGTTCTCGCCCACCCGTCGGGTCGGCATCGGCCTGGCGCTGCTGGACCGCAGCGTCGCCGAGGGCGACGAGGTGACGGTCGACGTGCGGGGTCGTACGAGCACCATGCGGGTGGTCAAGCCGCCGTTCGTGCCGTCCCGCGTGCGGTGACGCGCGTCCTGCTCGTCGGGCTGATGGCGTCGGGCAAGTCGACGGTGGGGCAGGCCGTCGCGACCGCCAGCGGCTGGCCGTGCCTGGACAACGACGCGCTGCTCGAGCGCAGCACCGGCTCGACCGCCGCCGAGCTGCTGGCCGACCACGGGGTGGACCGGCTGCGCGCCGCCGAGTCCGACGTCCTCACCCTGCTGCTGGCCATGCCGGCGCCGTTCGTGGCCGGCGTCGCCGCGGGGACGATCCTCGACGAGCGGGACCGGGAGCGGATGCGCGCCGGCGGCCACGTCGTGTGGCTCAAGGCGTCGGTGCCGTCGCTGGTCCGCCGGGTGGCCAGGCAGGGCGGCCGTGCCTGGCTGGACGAGGACCCGGAGGCGGTGCTGCAGGCGATGGCCGAGGAGCGGGAGCCGCTCTACGCCGCGACCGCGCACCAGGTGCTCGACATGGACGCGCTGTCGCCGGTGCAGGCTGCGCGCGAGGTCGTGCAGGTGCTCAGCGGCTGAGCGCGACCGCCTGCTCCAGCACGGTGCACGCCAGGTCCGCCCCCTCCGGCAGGGCGAGACCGAGGTCCAGCAGCCCGGTCAGCCCGAGGTCGGCCAGGCCGAGCCGCGCTGCTGGGGCGGGCGGCACCTGGCCCGCCAGCCACCACGCCGGCGCACCGGGTGCGAGGCGCTCCGCCAGCACGGCAGCGGCGGCTGTCAGGGGGGCGCCGGCGAGGACGACCGGCGTACGACGGACCGCCGACTGGGCGAGCAGCCCGGTCAGCCGGGCCAGCGGCGGGCTGCCGACCGCCTTGAGCAGGCCGTCCGGGTCGCCGACGTGCATGCGGGCGCCGCGCAGGCCGTCGCGCACACCGGTGGTGAGTCGCGCCCAGTCGCCGCCCGCTGCGGTGCCGACGGCCTGCACCGGCTCGAGGTCCAGCAGCGCAGCCAGCACCACCAGGCCGGCCACCTGGTCGCCGGCAGCACCCAGCACGAGCAGGTCGCAGCCGCCGTCGGCGAGCCGGTCCGCCTCCGCCTGCCCCTTGGCGCGGGTGCTGCCCTTGTCCACGACGACCCGCTGCACGCGGCGCGGCGCGACCGGCGGCCAGCTGCCCTGTGCACCGGCGAGCCACGCCAGCGCCGGCCCGAGCCGGCCCAGCTCCCGCGGGGGAGCAGCCACGACCGCCGGCGCCTCCACGACCAGCCGCTTCACCGACCGACCTCCAGGACGTCGCCGTCGCGCGGCGCGCTCGCGCCCCAGCCGTCCAGCAGGTCGTCGATGTCCGGCGGGTTGTCGTGCCCCAGGTGGATCGCGTGCACGGCGGTGGCGGCCACCACGGCACCGACCGCGCGCAGCACCTCGACCTGCCGCGGCCAGGTGTCCAGGTCGTGGTGGACCGGCTGGTGCGCGCTGGTCAGGTCGAGCAGCACCGCGTCGTACGCCCGCCCCTCCACCAGCGACAGCGCCTGCTCGCCGAGGACGCCGGTGTCGGTGGCCCACAGCAGGCGGGCGCCGTCGGGACCGGTGAGGTCGTACAGCACCGCAGGCCCCACGTCGGCCTCCGCGTGCGTCGCCGGAACCACGCGCACGTCGTAGCCGGCCACCTCCACCCGGTCGCCCGCGCGCACCTCCAGCGTGGTCACTGTCGGGTCCAGCTCGGCTCGCGCGGCGGCCACCACGGCAGGCGGACCGACCAGGGTCAGCGGGCGCGTGCCGCGGGCCCAGCCCCGCCACATCCAGGCCGGCAGCGCGTGGTGGTCCGCGTGGGCGTGGGTCACGAGCACGGCCTCGACCCGCGTGAGATCGACCGCAGCCCGCACCCCGTCGTGGCCGAGCTCGAGCAGGACCCGGCCGTCGACGAGCGCGCTGGTCTGCCGCCGGAGCACCCCGGCCGAGCGCGCCCAGGCGCAGGACGCGCAGCCGCACCACGGGTTGGGCCACCCGTCGGAGGACCCGGTGCCGAGCATGCGGACGCGCATGAGGACAGCCAACCGCACGCGTGACAGGCTGGCCGCATGACCTGGACCTGGCGGTACGAGGACAGCAGCGGCGTGCCGGTCACGCCGGCCGAGGGGGCGCCCACGGCGGAGCCGTTCCCGAGCCAGGCCGACGCGGAGAGCTGGATCGGCGAGAACTGGCGCGAGCTGCTGGCCGGCGGGGTCGCGCAGGTGACGCTGCTCGAGGGCGACCGCGAGGTCTACGGCCCGATGGGGCTGAGCAGCCCCGTCTAGGGCCGCTTCTCCGGGCTGGCCGTCTTGCCCGGGTCGGTCGTGACGACCCCCTCCAGCACCTGGTCGATCTGCGCCATCAGGTCGTCGTCCAGCTTCTTGCCCGCGGCGGCGGCGTTGTCGCGCACCTGCTCCGGTCGCGAGGCGCCGACGATGGCGGAGGAGACGTTCGGGTTCTGCAGCACCCAGGCCACGGCCAGCTGGGCCATCGTCAGGCCGGCCTGCTCGGCCAGCGGGGTGAGCAGCTGCACCTTCTCCAGCACGTCGTCCCGCATCCAGCGCGAGATCATCTTGTCGCCGCCGTTGACGTCGGTGGCACGCGAGCCCTCGGGCGGGGCCTGACCCGGCAGGTACTTGCCGGTGAGCACGCCCTGGGCGATCGGCGACCAGACGATCTGGCCGATCCCCTCGCGCTCGCAGGTCGGCACGACCTCGGCCTCGATGACCCGCCACAGCATCGAGTACTGCGGCTGCGACGACACGATGCGGTCGAAGCCCATCTCGCCGGCGATCTTCAGGGCCGCCTCGATCTCGGAGGCCTTCCACTCGCTGACGCCGATGTAGTGCACCTTGCCGGCGCGCACCAGGTCGTCGAACGCCCGCAGCGTCTCCTCGAGCGGCGTCTCGTAGTCGAACCGGTGTGCCTGGTAGACGTCGATGTAATCGGTCTGCAGGCGCTTCAGCGAGGCGTTGCAGCTCTCCAGGATGTGCTTGCGGGACAGGCCGCGGTCGTTGATCCCGGGACCGGTCGGCCAGTACACCTTGGTGAAGATCTCCAGGCCCTCGCGCCGCTCGCCCTTGAGCGCCTCGCCGAGCACGGCCTCGGCCTTGGTGCCGGCGTAGACGTCGGCGGTGTCGAAGGTCGTGATGCCGACCTCGAGCGCCTCCCGCACGCACGCGGTGGCCTGGTCGGCCTCCACCTGCGACCCGTGCGTCAGCCAGTTGCCATAGCTGATCTCGCTGACCTTCATGCCGCTGCGCCCGAGGCGCCGGAACTCCATGCGCTGACGCTACTTACTGGTAGGAGACCAGCTCCGGGCGGGGCGTGTGCCGAAGCACCTCGGCAGGCTCCTGCAGCGGCACGTCCTCGTCGATGAACAGCTTGTAGCCGTTGTGCACGCGGCCGCCGGGGATGACGCCGTCCTTGCTGGAGAGCAGGTCGTAGGTCTCCTTCTTCGCGTGCCGCGGTCCGAAGCCGTCGACGTGGAAGACGGTCGCGAGGCCGAAGCGGTCCTGGATCAGCTCGCGGTCCGGGAGCATGTAGGTCTTGAACTGGTGCACCAGGAACACCTTCTCCGGCAGCCGGTGCGTGGAGACGAGTCCGGACAGGTACGCCGACACCTCGTTGATGGTGGCCGCGTCCAGCGCGCCGATCTGCCGGCCGGGCCGCTCGCCCGGCTTCAGCACCCACTCGGGGTCGATGGCGATGCCGACCTCGGGCTCGAGCAGGAACCTCTCGTAGTGCTTCACCTGGTCCAGGACCTTGGCCAGGCCCGGCTGGAAGTCCAGCACCAGCAGCATCTTCGCCTTGCGCGCGGCATCGAGGTAGCGCTGCACCTGCTCGTGCTTCAGACCCGTCGAGTACCGCCCGTCCGGCCCGGGAGCGCGCTGCGCCACCGAGGTGATGAGCTCGAACGCCGGCCGCACCGGCTTGCCGGACGCCTCGGCCCAGCGTGCTGCCAGCTCCTCCAGCCGGCGCGCCGCCTCGTCCGGCGGCGCCTCGCCGAGGACCCCGAGCACGGGGGTGTCGGCGGTGCCGTACGCCATCACGACCATGTGGTTGTTCTGGAACACGCCGTGGCCTCCGCGAGGGAGGTACGGCACCGGCTTGGGCGTCGGCGACGGCGCAGCCGTCGGCAGCGCCGGGTCCTCGAGCGCGACGGGCTCCGGGTCGGTGCCGGCGCAGGCGGCGCTCAGGCAGAGCAGCAGCACGAGGAGCGAGCGGCGGAGCACGGCGGAACGGTAGCGACGGGTCAGGCGCGGCCGGGGGAGACCCGCGGCGGGGGCAGCCGGAACCTGCGCATCACCGTCGACCGCAGCAGGCCGTACGCGATGTGGCCGAACAGGCTCGTCTCCTCCGGGTGCTCGGCCTTGATCCGGCTGCGCAGCACCACGGTCGTCCGGGCGATGTCGGCGACCATCGCGAGGATGGCGACCAGCCACAGCAGCAGGCCCAGGTTCTGCAGGACGCGGATGCCGGTGAGGTTGGTGACGATGAGGATCAGCGCGAGCGGCAGCAGCAGCGTGCCGACGTTGCGGCGGGCGTCGACCACGTCGCGCACCAGCGCGCGAGCCGGACCTGCGTCGCGCTTGGCGAGGTAGCGCTCGTCGCCGCGGGCCGCGCCTTCCTTGATGCGGCTGCGCGCGGCGGCGGCGGCCTCCTTCTGCCGCTGCGCCGCCTCCTTGCGGGTCAGCGGCGGCGGCGCGACCGGCCCGGTGCGGCGCTGCTTCTCGCTGCGCTTGGGGGTCGGGCGGCCCTTGGGTGACGTCACCGGGACAGGCTACGTATCAAGGCAGCGCGAGCATCTGGTCGAGCGCGGCCTTGGCGTAGCGGGCGGTCTCGGCCTCGACCGTGATGCGGTTCGGGACGACGCCGTCCACCAGCGACTCGAGCGTCCATACCAGGTGCGGCAGGTCGATGCGGTCCATGGTCGAGCAGAAGCAGACCGTCTTCTCCAGGAACACGACGGTCTTGTCCGGGTGCTCCTTCGCGAGCCGTCGCACCAGGTTGAGCTCGGTGCCGATGGCCCAGGCGCTGCCGGCAGGGGCTCCCTCGAGCGCCCGAATGATGAACTCGGTCGAGCCGACGAGGTCAGCGGCCTCGACGACCTCGTGCCGGCACTCCGGGTGGACCAGGACGTTGATGCCGGGCACCCGCTCGCGCACCTCTCGCACGGCGTCCACGGTGAAGCGGCCGTGGACCGAGCAGTGCCCCTTCCACAGGACCATCTTCGCGTCCTGCAGCTGCTGGACGGTCAGGCCGCCGCCGGGCTTGTGCGGGTCGTAGACGACGCAGTCCTCGAGGGTGAGGCCGAGCTCGCGGACCGCGGTGTTGCGGCCGAGGTGCTGGTCGGGCATGAACAGCACCTTGGCTCCCTGTGCGTACGCCCACTCGAGCGCGCGCTTGGCGTTGCTGGAGGTGCAGACCGTCCCGCCGTGCCGGCCGGTGAAGGCCTTGATGGCCGCGCTGCTGTTCATGTAGGTCACGGGCACGGTGACGTCGGCGACGCCGGCCTCGCGCAGGACGTCCCAGCACTCCTCGACCTGGTCGAACGCGGCCATGTCCGCCATCGAGCAGCCGGCGGCCAGGTCGGGCAGCAGCACCGCCTGGTCGGAGCCGGTGAGGATGTCGGCCGACTCGGCCATGAAGTGCACGCCGCAGAAGACGATGAACTCCGCCTCGGGGCGGGCCGCCGCCTGCTGGGCCAGCTTGAAGCTGTCGCCGGTCACGTCGGCGAACTGGATGACCTCGTCGCGCTGGTAGTGGTGGCCCAGCACGAAGACGCGGTCGCCGAGCGCCGCCTTGGCCGCGCGGGCGCGCTCCACCAGCGTCGGGTCCGAGGCCGCCGGCAGCTCGCCGGGGCAGTCGACGCCGCGCTCGGACTCCGGGTCGCGCTGCCGGCCGAGCATGAGCAGGGCGAGCGGGGTCGGCTCCACGCCGGGCATGAGCTCGAGCTCGGGGCTGGTCGTCATGCGGGGCTCCTCGCCTGCAGATCGCGTCGTTGAGACGATAACAGGGTGCGGGACGAGCCGGTTCCCGGGTGACACGCTCGCCGCATGCGCGTGCTGATCGCCCCCGACGGCTTCGGCGGCACGCTGTCCGGCGCGCAGGCCGCCCAGGCCATGGCCCGCGGCTGGCGTGCGGCCGCCCCGGATGACGAGCTCGTGCTGGCGCCCCTGTCCGACGGCGGTCCCGGGCTGCTGGATGTGCTGGCCGCCGCCCTGCCCGACGCGGTGCGGCACCCGCTCGTGGTGGAGGACCCGCTGGCGCGCCCGGTCGAGGCGGCGGTGCTGCTGGACGGCACGACGGCGTACGTGGAGGCGGCGAGCGCGTGCGGCCTGCACCTGCTCGCCGACGCGGAGCGCGACCCCAGGGTGACGACCACCTACGGCGTGGGGCAGCTCGTGGCGCACGCGGCTTCGCTGGGCGCCCGGACCGTCGTGGTCGGCCTCGGCGGCAGCGGCACCAACGACGGGGGCGCCGGGATGCTGGCCGCCCTCGGCGTGCAGCGGCTCGACGCGACGGGGGATCGGGTGCCGCCCGGCGGCGCCGCGCTCCGGCAGGTCGCCCGGCTCGAGGGCCGCCCGGTGCTGGAGGGCGTGCAGCTGGTCGCCGCCACCGACGTCGACAGCCCGCTGCTCGGCCTGCGCGGCGCTTCGGCGGCCTTCGGGCCGCAGAAGGGCGCCACCCGCGAGGACGTGGCGCTGCTCGACGGGGCGTTGACGCACTGGGCCGACCTGCTGGAGGCGCACCTCGGCGTGGCCGTGCGGGACCAGCCCGGCGCAGGTGCGGCCGGCGGGCTCGGCGCGGCCCTGCTCGCGCTGGGCGCTCGCCGCGAGCCGGGGATCGAGCTGGTCCAGCGCCTCGTCGGTCTCGCCGAGCGGGTCGAGGGCGCCGACCTGGTGCTCACCGGTGAGGGCACCTTCGACTTCTCCTCGCTGTCCGGCAAGGTCGTCTCGGGCGTGGCCGCCCTGGCCGCCGAGCACGCCGTCCCGTGCCTCGTCCTGGCCGGCGCCGTCCGCGTCGGGCGGCGCGAGGCAGGCGCGGCCGGCATCGAGGCGACGTACTCCCTGGTCGAGGCGGTCGGGGTGCAGGCCGCGCTGGCCGAGCCGGCGGAGGAGCTCGCCGCCCTCGCGGCGCGCGTCGCGCGGCAGTGGTCGACGAGCCGCCGTGCCACGATGGAAGGGTCCTGAGCTCGCGTGCGTTGAGCAGGACGAACACCCCAGACAGCCACGGAGGCCCTTCATGACCGCACCGGAGACCACGACTCCCGCAGCTCCCGACTCGGTCGACACGCCCGTCGGCGTCGTGCTGAGCGACCCCGCCGCGGAGAAGGTCAAGGCGCTGCTGGCCCAGGAGGGTCGCGACGACCTCGCGCTCCGCGTCGCCGTCCAGCCCGGCGGCTGCTCGGGCCTGCGCTACCAGCTCTTCTTCGACGAGCGCTCCCTCGACGGCGACGCCGTGCAGACCTACGCCGACGGCACCGTCAAGGT
>JAOPWK010000342.1 GCA_025965735.1 Frankiales bacterium | reverse complement strand
CAGGCCGCCTGCGTCCCGCGACTGACCTGGCTAGAGGGTGACGCAGCTGTTGTTCTTGCCGGCGGTGTAGCTCGGCCTGCCGCTGGCCGGGACCGCTCCCGTGCGCCACAGCGTGCTGAGCGAGGTCGCCTCGACCGTGTACGTCAGCGTCTGGCCGGCGGGCAGCAGCACGGTGTCGGTGTACGCGGTGGTCGTCCGGCCCAGGACGGGCAGGCTGGTCGTGCTGCCGTTCGACGAGCGCCGCACGACGGTGTAGCCGGTGACGTAGGGCTCAGGTGAAGCCGTCCACCGCAGGCGGATCGAGCTGTTCGGGCTCTTGTTCGTGCACTCCGCGGAGACGGCGCTCGCTCCCGTCATCACCCCGGCACGGGTGACGGCGCTGCCTCCGGCGGTGGAGGACCAGCTCGCCGAGGCGCCGGCAGGCGCGCCCAGCAGAGCCAGGACCAGCACGGGCGCCGCGTGCGCGGGGCGCACCTCAGGCCACCTGGGAGCCGCTGAACGACAGGCTGACGGTGAACGTCCTGGCCTGGCAGCCGTCCGGCGCCGTGGCGGTCAGCGTGATGAAGCCGCTGAGGCTGGCCGGCACGGCCGTGGACCCTGCCGGGACGGCGACCGGCGCCGGCAGCGCGTAGTCGCCCGAAGCGAGAGCGGCCGTGACGGGCAGGGGCAGCACCACGTTCGAGGCCGGGCAGGCAGCCGGGTCGCTGGAGGTGACGCTCGCGGCGGTCAGCTTCGTGAGGCTGACGGGATAGGGGTTCTGGTTCGACAGCAGCAGGCCCAGGTCCTCGGTCTTGCCGGGGTAGAGGCTGGCGGTCGGGGTCGTGACGGCGCTGACGCCGAGCGGCAGCGCGGTGGCGGAGCCCGTCGTGGCGGTGCCCGCGCCGGTGGCGGCCCAGTAGGCGTAGGCGACGCCGCCGCTCCAGACCAGGGCGAGGGCGGCGGCGACGAGCACCACGGCACGGCCGGACGTGCTGCGGGCGGTGGGGGTGCGGGTCATGGCTCCTCCTCGTCGACGGGGGTGGGTGGTGCAGCGGCGGCGGGGGAGTCGGCTCCCCCGCCGCCGGCAGCTCAGGCGGCGGAGAGGGTGACCGTGAACGTCTTGCCCTTGCAGGCGTCCTGGTTCTTGCTGTCGTCGTTGAGCATCGAGATGGTCACGCTGCCGACGGTGGCGCTGCCGTTCGGCGGCACGACGACGGTGCTGGCCGGGTTCGTGACGGTGTAGCTCGCGCCGGAGACCTCGTCGCAGCTCGTGTCGCCGCTGGTGACCGCGGTGGCGGTGAGCGTCGTGACGCCGACGCCCGTCTTGGTGTTGGGGTTCGAGGCCTTCACCGGGACGGTGATCGAGCCGCCGGGCACCAGGCCGGACACGGCCGATCCCGTGCTCAGCGTGATGGCGTCGATCGCCTCCGCCGCGGAACCCGCGGCGCTGCCGCTGGAGGCGGAGGTGTAGTAGGCGAGGGCGGCGCCGGTCGCGGCGACCGCGGCCAGCGGGAGTCCGACGGCGAGGATGCGGGCCGAGGTCTTGTTCACGAGCGCTCCTGGGGTCAAGGCGCCGGGCTGTCCGGCACCCCAGATGTCTCGCCCGAAGATCGTCCGCAGTGCATGGTCACTTGTGACCAGATCCGCACTGGTCACCTCGCGCCGGTCGTGCGGCAGGTGGCCGCATGCGCACCGGAAACTGCCCCGTCGTCCGGTTCGTGGCGCCGGATCGCCGGCGTGGAACTAGTTCCGGGGCAGTCTCACTGCTCGCGCGGGATGCGGAGCAGGCCCTCCTGCACGACGCTCACCGCGAGCTGTCCGTCGCGGGTGTAGATGCTGCCGCGGGACAGCCCGCGGGAGGCGCCGGTCCACGGGGACTCCTGGTCGTACAGCCACCACTCGTCGGCGCGGAACGGCCGGTGGAACCACATCGCGTGGTCCAGGCTCGCGCCCAGCACGTCGCCGGTGCCCCAGGCGAGGCCGTGGTTGAGCAGGGTCGAGTCGAGCAGGGTCATGTCGCTGGCGAAGGTCACCGCGCAGACGTGCAGCAGCGGGTCGTCGGGCAGCGTCCCGTCCGCGCGCATCCACACCTGCGAGCTGGGCTTGCGGTAGCCGCTGTCCTTGGCCACGCGGGGCGGGTCGCCGACGTAGCGGACGTCGATCGGGCGCGGGCGGATGTACCAGCCGCCCATCTCGTCGGCGTACGGCCGCATCCGGTCCTCGAGCCGCTGCAGGTCCTCCGGCGGGGCGACGTCCGGCATCGTCGACTGGTGCTCGATCCCCTCCTCGACGAGCTGGAAGGAGGCGGACAGGTTGAAGATCGGCTTGCCGTGCTGGACGGCGACGACGCGGCGGGTCGTGAAGCTGCGGCCGTCGCGGATGCGGTCGACCTCGTAGACGATCGGGAGGCTCGGGTCGCCCGGTCGCAGGAAGTACGCGTGCAGGCTGTGCACCGGCCGGTCGCTGGGGACGGTGCGGCCGGCAGCGACGAGCGCCTGACCGGCGACCTGCCCGCCGAAGACCCGCTGCAGCGACTCCGTCGGCTGCTTGCCGCGGAAGATGTCGACCTCGATGCGCTCGAGGTCGAGCAGGTCCACCAAGCGGTCGAGGGGGGTCGTGCCCTGGGTCGTCGTCACGCCTGCAGTCTCCCAGGGGCGCTCAGCGCTCCCGGACCCGCCCGCCGTCCACCTCGAGCGTGCGCGTGACGTGCACCGCGTCGAGCAGGCGCCGGTCGTGGCTGACCAGCAGCAGGGTGCCCTCGTACGCCTCCAGCGCCTGCTCGAGCTGCTCGATGGCCGGCAGGTCCAGGTGGTTTGTCGGTTCGTCCAGCACGAGGCAGTTCACGCCCCTGGCCTGCAGCAGCGCGAGGGACGCGCGGGTGCGCTCGCCGGGGGAGAGGGAGGCGCCGGGCCGGTGCACGTGGTCGGCCTTGAGGCCGTACTTGGCCAGCAGCGTGCGCACCTCGCTGGCCGGCCACTGCGTCACCTGCTCCACGACCTCGACCACCGTGGCCGGGCCGTGGAAGGCCGAGCGGGCCTGGTCCACCTCGCCCACGAGCACGCCGGAGCCGAAGGACCGGCGGCCGGCGGTCGGCTCGAGGCGGCCCAGCAGCAGGTGCAGCAGCGTGGTCTTGCCGCTGCCGTTCGGGCCGACGACGGCGAGGCGCTCGCCGTACGCGACCTGCAGGTCCACCGGCCCGAGCCGGAAGCCGCCGCGCTCGACCTCGGCGCCCTGCAGCACCGCCACCACGTCGCCGGACCTCGGCGCCGGCGCGATCTCCATCCGGAGCTGCCACTCCTTGCGCGGCTCCTCCACCTCGTCCAGGTGCCGCAGCTGCGACTCGATGTTCTTCACCCGGGAGGCCGCGTGCGTGGCCGCCTCGATGCGCGCGCCCTTCGCGGCTCGGTCGTTGTCCGGCATCTTCCGCTTGGCCCGCAGGGCGCCGCGGACGGACTGCTCGCGCTGCCGCTGCGCCTGGTTGATGAGCCCGGCGCGCTTGTCGTCGTAGTCCTCGTACGCCTCCCGTGCCTGCGACCGCCGCAGTGCGCGCTCGGCGAGGTAGGCGTCGTAGCCGCCGCCGTAGAGGGTCGCGGTGCGTGACGGCTCGTCGACGTCGAGGATCGAGGTGACGACGCGGGCAAGGAACTCGCGGTCGTGTGACACCACGACGAGCCCGGCCTGCAGCCCGAGGGCGAACTCCTCCAGCCGGGCCAGCCCGGCGAAGTCGAGGTCGTTCGTCGGCTCGTCGAGCAGGAAGACGTCGTAGCGGGACAGCAGCACCGACGCCAGAGACGCGCGGGCCGCTTGGCCGCCGGACAGCGCGGTGGTGTCGACCGACAGCAGGTCCAGTGGCAGGCCGAGGTCGGCGCACACCTGCTCGGTGCGCACGTCCAGGTCCGCGCCACCGAGGTCGAGCCAGCGGGTGAGGGCCTCGTCGTAGTCGGGGCCGGGGGTGCCGTTCGTCAGCGCCTCCAGCGCCGCGTCGAGCGCGGTCTGCGCGTCGGCCACGCCGGTCCGGCGGGCCAGGAAGCCGGTGAGCGTCTCGCCGGGCCGGCGGTCCGGCTCCTGCGGGAGCAGCCCGACGCTGGCGGAGCGGGGGGCCAGCGAGACGGTGCCGGAGTCGGGGGCGAGCGCGCCGGCCAGCGCGGCGAGCAGGGTGGACTTGCCGACGCCGTTCGGGCCGACGACGCCGATGCGCGAGCCGGGCGCGACGGTGAGCGAGACGCCGGACAGGACGAGCGAGGGGCCGCGGACGACCGTGAGGTCGGAGGCGACCAGCGTGGCCGACATCAGTCGTCCTTCTTGAGCCCCAGGACGTTGTCGCCGACCCACGTCACCGCGCTGATGATCAGCGACGCGATGACGGCCGGGCCGAAGCCGTCCACCGACAGCCGGTCGGTGAGCAGCGCCGTGAGCCCGAACAGCGCGGCGTTGATGACGATGAGGAACAGCCCCAGCGTGAGCAGCAGCAGCGGGAACGACAGCAGCGTGAGCACCGGCTTCACGAGGACGTTCACCAGCGCGAAGACCAGCGCGATCAGCAGGTAGCTGCCGATGCCCTCGCGGACGGTGACGCCGGGTACGGCGGCGGCGACGATCCAGACGGCACCGGCGATGACGAGGAAGCGGGCGAGCAGGCGCATGCGCCGAGGCTAGGCCCCCAGCACGCTGCCGAGGTCGAAGCGCACCGGGCGCTCGAGCTGGGCGTACGTGCACGACGCCGCGTCGCGGTCGGGCCGCCACGACCGGAACTGCGCGGTGTGCCGGAAGCGCGCGCCCTCCATGTGGTCGTACGCCACCTCGACCACGAGCTCGGGCCGCAGCGGGACGAAGCTCATGTCCTTGTCGCGGTTCCAGCGCGACGGCTCGCCGCCAGGCGCCCGCTCCGACGAGGCCTCACCCAGCCACGGGTGCTCCGCGCCGTCAGGCAGCAGGTACGGCTCGAGCTCCTGCACGAGCTCGGCGCGGCGCGCCATCGGGAACGACGCCGCCACACCGACGTGCTGCAGCCGGCCCTCGTCGTCGTGCAGGCCGAGGACCAGCGAGCCGACCACCGGGCCACTCTTGTGCCAGCGGAAGGCGCCGACCACGCAGTCGGCCGTCCGCGCGTGCTTGATCTTCAGCATCGTGCGCTTGTCCGGCGCGTAGACGCCGGAGGAGGGCTTGGCGATGACGCCGTCGAGCCCGGCCCCCTCGAACAGCGTGAACCAGTCGCGGGCCAGCGCCGGGTCCGTCGTCGCCGGCGTCAGGTGCACCGGCGGAGCGGAGGAGGCCAGCGCCTGCTCGAGCCGCGCACGCCGTACGGCTTGCGGCTCGTCGAGCAGCGACGCGCCGTCGAGGGCGAGCAGGTCGAAGGCGACGAAGGAGGCCGGCGTCGCCTCCGACAGCATCGTCACGCGCGACGCGGCCGGGTGAATGCGCTGCAGCAGCGCCTCGAAGTCCAGCCCCTTGCCGGCGGCGATGACGATCTCCCCGTCGACGACGCAGCGCTCGGGCAGCTGCGCCTTGACCGCCGCGACCACCTCGGGGAAGTAGCGGGTCAGCGGCTTCTCGTTGCGGCTGCCGAGCTCCACCTCGTCCCCGTCGCGGAACACGATGCAGCGGAAGCCGTCCCACTTGGGCTCGTAGAGGAAGTCGCCCTCCGGCACCTCGGGCACCGGCTTGGCGAGCATCGGCTTGACGGGCGGCATGACCGGCAGCTGCATGCGGTCATCCTGCCGCTCGGCGCCGGCGTCGC
>JAOPWK010000340.1 GCA_025965735.1 Frankiales bacterium | reverse complement strand
GCTCGTCCAGGACGCCCGGCGCGGCCGACAGCCGGGCGATGGTGACGCCGAGGTGGGCGCCCAACAGGTCTCCCGCGACGCCGAGCCGCCGGAACGCCGAGAGCGCGTTCGGGCTGGCGTAGACGACGTGCCCGGTGCGGTCCAGGCGCACCAGGCCGTCCCCGACCCGCGGTGCGTGCTCGGGGTCGGGCGAGGCCCCGGGGAACGGGAAGCGCCCCTCGCCGATCATCTGCAGCAGCTCGCCGGCGGTGGTGAGGTAGGTCAGCTCCAGCGCGCTGGGCATCCGCGCGGCGCCGGTGGCGCTCTCCTTGGTGAGCACGGCGACCGCGCGACCGCTGCGGCGTACCGGCACCGCCTCGGCGCGCACCGAGGCCGCGGGCGCCCACTCCAGCTCCGGGCCGCGGGCGAACCGCTCGGCCGCCGCCGCGCGGTTGAACCGCCGCCCGAGCGCGGCGGGCACCTCCGTGCCGACCAGGTCGTCCGGCCAGGTGGTGGGGCCGGTCGTTGGCCGCATGTGCGCGACGGTCAGCCAGCCGCCCTCGGTGGTGCGGACGCGCAGCAGCAGGTCGGCGAAGGACAGGTCCGCGACCAGCTGCCACTCGCCCACGAGGCGGTGCAGCCAGTCGACGTCGTCCTCGTCCAGGCCTGTCCGGGCGCGGACCAGGTCAGCGAGGGTCGACACCCGCCCAACATAGGCAGCCGGACTAGCAGGCAGCGGCCAGCGGCCAGACGCGGCCGAGCAGCCAGGTCAGCCCGTCGGGGTCGGTGCGCGCGTCGCGCCAGCCGTCGAGCAGCGCGTCGAGGTCCCGCTCGCGCTCCACGACGGCGAGCAGCTGCACGTCGGTGCAGGCGCCGTCGTGGCCGTCAGCCCGGCACAGGTACAGCTCGCCGGTGTCGCGCAGCCAGGACAGCCGCCACGCGTCGTTCGACGTGCTCTCGCGCCAGGTGGCCCCGAGGTCGAGCTGGTCGGAGGTGCGTCGGCGACGGTCCTCGTCGACGAAGGCGTACTCGTCGCTCCAGGTGCGAAGTGCGTGCATGGCTGCCTCCTACGACTGGTTCCCCCGGCAGACATCAGCCTGCCTCCCGTCGGCGTACGGCCGGTGTCCGTCGCGCGACGACTGCGTGACGGTCTGCGGCGGGCGCCTGGCAGTATGACTCGCCGTGACCGAGCTGCTGACCGACCTGCTGACCGACCTGCTGGTAACCGTGCGGGAGCAGGTGCTCCTGCGGGGCGTCGGGCTCACCGAGGAGCAGGCGCTGGCGTGCCTGCAGCTGCCCGACGAGCGGCTGCCGGAGCTGCTGCAGCTGGCCCACGAGGTGCGCATGGCGCACTGCGGGCCGGAGGTCGAGGTCGAGGGCATCATCAGCCTCAAGACCGGCGGATGCCCCGAGGACTGCCACTTCTGCTCGCAGTCCGGGCTGTTCCCCTCGCCCGTCCGCGCGGCCTGGCTCGACATCCCCTCGCTGGTGAAGGCCGCCGTCGAGACGGCGGCCACCGGCGCGACCGAGTTCTGCATCGTCGCGGCCGTACGCGGACCGGACGAGAAGCTGATGACCCAGGTCGAGGCGGGCGTCAAGGCGATCCGCGAGGCCGTGGACATCCAGGTTGCCTGCTCGCTCGGCATGCTCACCCAGGAGCAGGTCGACCGGCTCAGCGCCATGGGCGTGCACCGCTACAACCACAACCTCGAGACGGCGCGCTCGCACTTCCCGCAGGTGGTCACCACGCACACGTGGGAGGAGCGCTGGGAGACCCTGCGGATGGTCCGCGACGCCGGCATGGAGGTCTGCTGCGGCGGCATCCTCGGCATGGGCGAGACGCTCGCGCAGCGGGCCGAGTTCGCCGCGCAGCTGGCGTCGCTGGAGCCCGACGAGGTCCCGCTGAACTTCCTCAACCCGCGGCCCGGTACGCCGTTCGGCGACCTGCCGGTCATGGACGCGAACGACGCGCTGCGCGCGATCGCCGTCTTCCGGCTGGCGCTGCCGCGCACGATCCTGCGCTTCGCGGGCGGCCGTGAGATCACTCTCGGCGACCTCGCCCGCGACGGGATGCTCGGCGGGATCAACGCCGTCATCGTCGGCAACTACCTCACGACGCTCGGCCGGCCGGCTACCGAGGACCTCGACATGCTCCAGGACCTGCAGATGCCGATCAAGGCGCTGTCGCAGACGATCTAGGGTCTGCCCCATGGGGGCCGTGCTCGCGGAACGTGCGCCGGGAATCCGGCGACGCAGGAGCCGGCGTGCCCGGTGCTCGTGGAGCGCGAGATGACGAGGTGCTTCGGTGACGGCGACAGCGTCTACGAGCGGTACCACGACGAGGAGTGGGGCCGGCCGCAGCGCTCGGAGCGGGCGCTGTACGAGAAGGTCTGCCTGGAGGGCTTCCAGTCCGGGCTGGCCTGGATCACCGTGCTGCGCAAGCGGCCGGCGCTGCGCGAGGTCTTCCTGGACTTCGAGCCGGAGGCGGTCGCCGAGCTCGACGTCACGCCGCTCATGAAGGACGAGCGGCTGATCCGCTCCGGTCCCAAGCTGCGCGCCTGCGTCACGAACGCCAAAGCCACGATCGCGCTGCGCGAGTCCGGCGGGCTCTCCGAGCTGCTGTGGTCGCACGCGCAGGTGCCGTCCCCCAGGTACACCGCCTGGAACACCGTCCCGCCGCAGACGCCGACGAGCATCGCGGTCGCCAAGCAGCTCAAGAAGCTGGGCTTCGCGTTCGTCGGCCCGACGACGGTCTACTCGCTGTTCCAGGCCTGCGGGCTGGTCAACGACCACGTGGTCGGCTGCCCGGTGCGGGACGAGGTCGAGGCGCTGCGGCTGTCGTGCTGACGGCCGCCGTCCTGGCGGCGGTGCTGCTCGGGACGCTCGCGCAGTCGGTCAGCGGCATCGGCTTCTCGCTCGTCTGCGGACCGCTGCTCGTGGCCGCGCTGGGACCGGCCGACGGCATCCGGCTGGCCGTCGCGCTCTCGCTGGTGCTCAACGTCGTGCTGCTCGCGCGGCTGTTCCGGCTCGTCGACGTGCGGCAGACGCTGCTGCTGCTCGTCCCGTCCGCGCTCGCCACCCCCCTGCTGGCCGTCCTCGTCCGGGACCTGCCGGAGCGCCCGGCGGCCGCGGCGGCCGGAGCCGTCGTGCTGCTCGGCGTGGCGCTGCTTGCCTCCGGGCTGCGGTGGCACGCGGCGCGCGGGCCCGTGGGCGCGGCGGCCGCCGGGGTGCTCGGCGCGCTGACCAACCTGGTGGCCAGCGTGGCCGGTCCGGTGGTGGCGCTCTGGGCGGCGAACGCGGAGTGGCG
>JAOPWK010000124.1 GCA_025965735.1 Frankiales bacterium | reverse complement strand
TCGCCGTCGCCCGCGCCGAGCCCGACGCCGACGACGGCCGCCGTGCGGCTGACCGGCGACGGCATCGACCTGCCGGAGAAGGTGGCGACCTTCGGCGAGGCGTTCGAGCAGGTGCAGCCGGCGCTGGTCGCCGCGCTCGGCGAGCCGAGCAAGGACACCGGCGTCGTGAGCAGCTTCAGCGAGTACGGCACCTGCCCCGGCAGCACGCTGCGCGTTCTGGAGTTCGGCGGCGGCGCGCTGCGGGTGCTGTTCGGCGACGCCATCGGCCCCGGCATCACGATGTACCAGTGGTCGCTGGCGAAGCAGAGCGCCGACGTCCCGCAGGCCAGTGCGCTGGTCGGCGACGTGACGACGTACGAGTTCGGCGTCGGCGACACCCTCGCCGAGCTGCGCGCCGGCGTCCAGGGCGGCGCCGAGCTGACGGTGAACCCGGGCGACGAGATGTTCGGCCCGTCCTTCCGGCTGAGCGACCAGTCCTCCGGCTTCTTCGGGTACCTCAGCGGCACCGGCGAGACGGACACCGTGACCGAGGTGCAGGCCGGCGAGGGCTGCGGCGAGTAGGTGAGCCCGTCCCGCCGCCGGCTCCTGCTGGCGCTCGCCCTGCTGGTCGTCCTGGTCGTCGGTCCGCTCGTGCTGGTGCGCCTGCTCGACGACGGCCCCGCCCCGGGACGTGCGGCCGGCCAGGACGCGCTGGGGCCGGTGCTGCTCGTGCCGGGGTACGGCGGCTCGACCGGGTCGCTGGAGCTGCTGGCCGCCGCACTGCGTGAGGTGGGTCGGCAGGCGACGGTCGTCCGGCTGCCCGGTGACGGCACCGGCGACCTGCGCGAGAGCGCCGAGGCGCTGAGGACGGCGGCGGACGCTGCCCTGTCTGCGGGGGCGCCGTCCGTCGACGTGATCGGCTACAGCGCAGGCGGAGTCACCGCTCGGCTGTACGCGCAGGAGCACGCCGAGGACGTGCGCCGCGTCGTCACGCTCGGCTCGCCGCACCACGGGACCCAGCTGGCCGCGCTCGGCATCGCCCTGTCCCCCGGCTCCTGCCCCACCGCCTGCCAGCAGCTCGCGCCCGGGAGCGACCTGCTCGACGGGCTCAACGAGGACGAGACGCCGGAGGGCCCGCAGTGGCTGGCGGTGTGGACCGAGCAGGACGAGACGGTGACGCCTCCCGAGTCGGGCCGGCTCGACGGCGCGGTGAACGTCGCGCTGCAGGACCTGTGCCCGGGGCTGCAGGTCACGCACGGCCAGCTCCCGACCGAGCCGGTGGTGAGAGCCCTGGTGCTGCAGGCGGTCTCGGGCACGGACGTGGAGCAGCCGGCCGGCTGCCCTACCAGCTGAGCGGCAGCGACTCCACCGCGTAGATGCCGGTCGTCGGGCCGAGCACCGGCTCGCCGTCGAGCGCGAGGTCGGGGGTGCGAGGAGCCAGGTAGCGGAACGTCTCCACCATCTCGGCGCGCGCGAGGTAGGCGCCCACGCAGTAGTGCGCTCCGAAGCCGAAGGTCAGCACGCTGGAGGTGCCGCGGTCGCGGGTGATGTCGAAGCGCTCCGGCTCCTCGAACACCTGCGGGTCGCGGTTGGCCGTCGCCGCGCAGACGAACACGACGGTGCCCGCCGGCATCGTGACGTCGCGCAGCTCGACGTCCTCGCGGGCGATGCGTGCGGTGAAGGGCGTGATCGGCTCGTACCGCAGCACCTCCTCCACCGCCTGGTCGATCAGTGACGGGTCCTCGCGCAGCGCCTGCCACTGGTCGGGGTGCTCAGCGAACAGCCGCAGCCCGTGCGCCAGCTGCGCGGTAGTCGTGTCGGTGCCACCGCTGATGACCGAGCTCACCAGGATGGCGGCCTCGTCGTCGGTGATCTTCTCGCCGGCGGTCGCCAGCACGCTGGCCAGGTCCTCCCCCGGGTGGGCGCGCCGGCGCTCGAGCAGGTCGACGACGTACTCGCGCACCTCTGCGTAGGCCTGCTCCACCTGCGGCCCGACCTCGGCCAGGCGCATCTTGAAGACCTCCTGCAGCAGCACGCTCCAGCGGGCCAGCGTCGGAGCGTCCCCCGGGACGTCCAGCAGCGCAGCGATGGCCCGCGAAGGCAGCGGTTCTGCCAGCGTGGACACGAACTCGCACCGCCCCTGGTCCTGCACCGGCGCCCACAGCTCCTCCACCAGCGCCGTCAGCTGGGGCCGCAGCCGCTCGGCGGCCCGCGGGGTGAACGCGGGCGCGAGCATCCGGCGCAGCCGGGTGTGCGGCTCGCCGCTGCGCCCCATCAGGCCGTTCTGGTTGCGGTCCCAGATCGGCCCGGACGTCACGCCCTGCAGCACGAGCAGCTCGATCGCCGGGAAGGCCATCCGCCGGTCGCGCAGCAGCGCGTTGCCCGCCTCGTGGTCGAACACGGCGTAGCCGAGCGCGCCGCGCGCGATCCAGCTCTGCTCGGACAGCTCGCGCAGCGCTGCGTGGAAATCCGACGCCGCGTCGAGGTCGTCGTACGTCGGGAGCTCCAGCTCGTCCACGCGCATGGCCGGAACCTAGCTCGTGACGTCCTTCGTCATCAGGTTCGCCCACGCGGCGGTCAGGAAGACGGCGATGTAGACGGCCTGCAGCGCCGTGCCGCGCAGGACGTCCCGGTACAGCACCGGATCGCGGAAGAGGTCGACGAAGGCCAGCCAGTACCGGGTCGGCAGGTACGGCTGGACGGAGGCGGAGGCCTCCAGCCCGACCAGCACGCCGGACGTGACGAGCAGCGCGATGGCGCCGAGCGCGGCGGCCAGCGGCGAGTCGGTGAGGGTCGACAGGAACAGCGCGACGGCTGCGACACCGAGCACCGACCAGCCGACGTAGAGGACGGCCAGGACCGTGCGCAGCGTCGCGTCGCCGGTGGACAGCGGGCTGCGCGGGCGCCGCGGCAGCCCGGCCAGCTCGTCCGGCAGGCGGTACGGCGCGAAGCGGTCCGCCAGCACGGCCACGTCCGGGGCGTCCCCCACCGTCACGTCGGCGTTGCGCGGTCGCGGGAAGTCGGTGAGCTCCGTCGGCGGTGCCTCGAGCTCCAGGTCGAGCAGCACCGAGGTCAGCACCGGCTCGTCCTCACCCGCCGCCGACACCTCGACGCGGAGCGGCAGGCCGGTCGGGACGTCGGCCCAGAGGTCCACGCTCCGGACGGTGGTGCGGGCCGGGTCGCGCGGGACGAGGCGGACCCCGTCGGCGGAGCGGCCGGCGACCCGGCGCGGCGGCAGCGCCGACACCTCCACGTCCTGCGTGCCGGCCAGCCGGTGGCCGAGCGCGGGGGCGAGCAGGTCGGCCGCGGTCGGCAGCCGGACGTCGAGCTCGCCGACGATGCGCAGCGCCCGGCGGTCGGCGCTGTTCCAGGTCCAGCCACCGTTCGGGTCGCGGGTCGTGTCCACCTCGCCGACCAGCGTCAGCGCGTCGACCCGCCACTGCTGGGGCCGCGCCACCAGGCACGGGCGCGGGTGGTGCCGGCGAACAGCCCCGGGAGGTCGCCGAGCTCGCGCACGTCGGGCAGCACCAGCGTGCCGCGGCTCTCGCCGTAGCCGGACCAGCCGACCCCGTCGGACGCACGGATCCGCTCCAGCAGGCCTGCGGGCGACAGGGTGCTTCCGTCGGCCGGCAGCGCCCCGGCCAGGCTCGGCAAGGACAGCAGGCCGCCGACCAGCGCCGCCACCACGCCCCACCGCCAGCCGCGCACCGGCACGAGCCGAGATCGGGGCTGCGGAGCGGCGCCTGCCCGCGGGGCAGCTACCCGAGCTCGAGCAGCGGCCCGATCTCCTGTGCGGCGTACCACTGCAGCTCGTGTCCCTCGGCCTGCTCCACCACGAACGCCGAGTCCTCGCTGCCGAGGTCGGCCTCGACCAGCGCCTCCGCGGCGGCCCGCACGTCCGCCTCGGCCTCCGCGTCGTCCACGTGCACCGCCTGCACCAGGCGCAGCGGCACCGGCTCCAGCACGTGCACGGCCGCGCGGTCGACGTCCGGCGCCGGCTCCACTGCGCCCACCTCCGCCACGACCACGACGCGGCGGGCGCGCAGATCCGGCTCGAGCAGCAGCCTCCGGTCGAGCAGCCGCAGCGAGGCGCGGGCGGCCAGCGTCATCGCGGCGTACTCCAGCTCCTCCTCGTCGCCTTCGGCGTACCACTCGCGCAGCGCACCGGTGACCGCGTAGGCCGGCAGCGGCGGCTCGCCGAGCCCGCCGGTGTCGAGCAGGGTCCGGAGCCCGGACAGGGTGGAGGGGAGGTAGACGCGCACGTGCAGTGTCTACAGCGGCCGTCAGCCCGCCGCGGCGTACGGCGCGGACGACGCGCGCAGCGCCGAGGCCGAGGTGCGCAGCGAGGTCTCCAGGACCTGCGCGCGGCGGCGCGGGTCCATGAGGTTGGAGCCGATGGCGGCCAGGTCCTCCGGGCCGGGGCCGAGCAGCGTCACCTTGGTGCCGGCGGCGGCGACCTTCTTGGCCTCACCGAGCAGCCGCTTGGTGACGATCCGGCGGAAGCGGCGCTCCAGCTTGCCGGCCACGGTCGTCGGGCTGTCGTACTCCAGCGAGGTCATCGGCGACAGGACGACGACCTCGTCGAGCTCGAGCGGCAGCACGAGGTCCAGCGACGTGGGCGAGCAGGCGCCGCCGTCGACGTACCGGCGGCCGCCGATCGGGACGGGCGCGTACCAGCCGGGGATCGCGCAGGAGGCCATGACCGCGTCGCGCAGCGAGGAGTGCGGGGCGCCGTCACGACCGAACGCGACGCGCCGCCCGCTGTCGTAGTCCATCGCGACGACCCACGTCTGCGGGTGACCGGCCCAGGCGCCCTTGGGGCAGACGGCGTCCACCAGCGTGCCGATCGGCGCGAGCGACCCGCGACCCTGCGGCAGCACCGCGGACAGCGCGCCCATCGGGGTGACCTTCCACGGCCGCCGGACGGTGCTGAGCACGCCACGGGCCGAGCCGATGCCCGGGCGGGGCAACGGGGGCAGCGCGCCGCCGCCGTCGACGTCCGGGTCGTAGGAGATGTCCGGCGCCTCGGCGTTGACGATGCCGCGCTGGTGGTCCAGCAGCACGCCGACGCCGACGCCGCAGCCGAGGAACGCCGCGAGCACCGAGCCCGCGGAGGTGCCGATCAGCACCTCGCTGTCGGACGGCTCCGTGCCGCGCTGCTCCTGCAGGGCGGCGAGGGCTCCGATGGTCCAGGCGGCGCCGAGGACGCCACCCGCCCCGAGCACGAGTCCGGTACGAGCAGTCACGCCATCATCCTCATGCAGTCCTCATCCCGGCACCGTGCCCACCAGCTCGGCCAGTGACTCCTCGAGCAGCCCGGCCAGCACGTCGATGTCGGGCATCGCGTCGCGGTCGGCGTTGAGCCCGTAGTAGACGCCTCCGTCGTAGGAGGTCAGGCCGATCGAGACGGCCTGGCCCTTCGCGAGCGGCACCACCGGGTACATCTCCAGCATCCGGGCGCCCGCGGCGTACAGGGGGAACTGCGGGCCCGGGACGTTCGTGACGACGAGATTGAACAGCCGCCGGGTGAAGCTCGACGCGACGCGGGCGCCGAGGGAGTGCAGCGTCGGCGGCGCGAAGCCGGACAGCGCGACGAGCGCGTCGGCGCCGACGGACTCGCCGCTGTCCTTGTGGCCGCGCATGGCGAACGACACCTGGTGCAGCCGCATCACGGCGTTGGCCTCGCCGACCGGCAGGTCCACGAAGTAGGAGGAGACGCGGTTGCCGAGCTGGCCGTCGTTGCCGTCGGTGCGCACCGAGACGGGCACCATCGCCCGGATCGTCGTCGCCGGCGTGACCGGTTCGCCGCGGGTCATCAGCCAGGAGCGCAGCGCCCCGGCCACGACGGCGAGCACCACGTCGTTCACGGTGCCGCCGTGGACCTTGCGCACGCGCTTGTAGTCGTCCAGCTCGGTCCTGGCCATCCCGAAGCGGCGCTGCCCGCCGATGCGGACGTTGAGCGGCGAGTCCGGCGCCGGGCGCGCGATCGTGGCGACGCTGGACACGACTCCGCCGGCGACCCCGGCCACCTTTCCGACGGTCGCCCGCGCGTCGACGACGGCGGCCCGTGCCGTGTCGATCGCCTGCGTCGGGCGCTTCACCAGGTCGCTGACGGCGCCGACCATCAGCGCCGCGGCGCCAGGCTCGCGGCGCGGCTGCCAGTCGTCCTCCGGCACCTCGCGCGGCTCCGGCGTGAGGTCGAGGATCACCGTGCCGATGTCGACCGCGGAGACACCGTCGACCATCGCGTGGTGGGTCTTGGTGATGACCCCGACGCGACCGCCCTCCAGGCCCTCGACGAGGTAGATCTCCCAGAGCGGCCGGCTGCGGTCGAGCTGCCGGCCCTGCAGGCGCCCGACCAGGTCACGCAGCTGGGCGTCGGTGCCCGGCTTGGGCAGGGCGCTGCGCCGTACGTGGTAGGTGACGTCGAAGTCCTCGTCGTCCACCCAGACCGGGTTCGCCAGCCGCCCCGGGATGAGCCGGACCTTCTGCCGGTACCGCGGCACCAGGGCGATCCGCTGGCTGATCAGCTCGACCAGCCGGTCGTAGTCGAACCCCTCCTCGGGCGGCTGGAACACCGCCACCCCGCCCACGTGCATGGCGGTCGTCGGCGTCTCCATGTAGAGGAAGGAGACGTCGAGCGGGCTGAGCCGGTCGGTCATGCGCCATGGTCACACAGGCGTTTCACCGTTCAGCAGCACGTCGAGCTCGGCCAGCGTCGTGGCGACGGACGTGTGGTGCACACCGGTCATACCGGCCGCCGCAGCTCCCAGGACGTTGCGCCGCAGGTCGTCCACGAACAGGCACCGCTCCGGTGCGACGCCCAGCCGCTGGGCCACCAGCCGGTACGCCGCCGGGTCCGGCTTGCCCACGCCTGCGACACCGCTGAGCACGACCGCGTCGAACAGCTCCGCCCACTCGGGCCGTGCGGGACCGCCGGCGTTGGACAGCAGCCCGCTGCGCAGCCCTGCCGCCCGCGCATCCCGCACCGCCCGCTCCATCGCCGCCGCCTCGTCCTGAGGGACGCCGGACAGCACCCCAAGGTCGTCGACCACGAGGGCGTCGTACCGCTGGTCCATCCGGCGACCCTAGGGTGGCCTGAGACACACACCTCCCTCTGAGAAGGACCCCCTCGTGGACTTCGAGCACTCCGCCAAGGCCCAGGACTACCTCGGTCGCCTGCAGGACTTCATGGACAGCCACGTCTTCCCGGCCGAGCGGGCGTACGAGGAGTACCGCCGCGAGAAGGGCCCGGAGGACCACACCCTCCCGCCGGTGGTGGAGGAGCTGAAGGTCGAGGCGCGCTCGCGCGGCCTGTGGAACCTGTTCCTGCCGGACGTCTCCGGCCTGACCAACGTGGAGTACGCCGCGCTGGCCGAGGTGACCGGCTGGGCCACGCACATCGCGCCCGAGGCCATCAACTGCGACGCCCCCAACACCGGCAACATGGAGGTGCTGCACATGTTCGGCACCCCCGAGCAGAAGTCGCAGTGGCTCGAGCCGCTCATGGAGGGGCAGATCCGCTCGGCGTTCGCGATGACCGAGCCCGACGTCGCCTCCTCCGACGCCACCAACATCGCGCTGACGATCCAGCGCGATGGTGACGACTACGTGCTCAACGGTCGCAAGTGGTGGATCTCCGGTGCCGCCGACCCGCGCTGCACGATCCTCATCGTCATGGGCAAGACCGACGTGAACCAGTCGCCGCACCGCCAGCAGTCGATGATCCTCGTGCCGATGGACACTCCGGGCCTGGAGAACGTCCGCCCGCTGCCCGTCTTCGGCTACCAGGACCAGCACGGCCACAACGAGCTGCGCTTCACCGATGTCCGGGTGCCGGCCAGCAACCTCATCGCCGGCGAGGGCGACGGCTTCATGATCGCGCAGGCCCGTCTCGGCCCCGGCCGCATCCACCACTGCATGCGCTCCATCGGTGCTGCCGAGCGCGCACTCAAGCTGATGTGCGAGCGGGCCACCTCCCGCGTCGCGTTCGGCCAGGAGATCGCCCGTCAGGGCGTGGTCCGCGAGGCCATCGCCGAGTCTCGGATGGAGATCGAGCAGGCCCGCCTGCTCACCCTCAAGACGGCTTGGATGATCGACAAGTACGGCGCCAAGGGCGCCCGCTCGGAGATCGCGGCCATCAAGGTGATCGCGCCGCGGGTCGCGCTGAAGGTCATCGACCGGGCCATCCAGGTGCACGGCGCCGGCGGCGTGAGCGACGACTTCCCGCTCGCCCGGATGTGGGCCGGCATGCGCACGCTGCGCATCGCGGACGGCCCGGACGAGGTGCACATCCGCACCGTGGCCCGTCAGGAGCTCGGGAAGTACACCCAGGGCTCGTAGCTCCTGGTGATCCACAGAAGGACTGCTCCCGTAGGCCCCGCTCCCGGCGGCTGAGGGGAGCGGCCCTTCTGTCGATCATGGGCGGGTACGGCGGGGGGTCCGCCGTCCTGGCCCGGCACCGCCGCGCGACTGATCATCCGCAGGATGGCCGTCCTCACGCGGCAGCCGGCGCTGCTGTGGCCGGGGATCCTGCGGATGATCTCCGACGGGCGGGGCGGGTTCAGCGGCGGGAGAGCACCCGGCGCTTGGC
>JAOPWK010000292.1 GCA_025965735.1 Frankiales bacterium | reverse complement strand
TCGCGGAGCTCCGCGACGCGCTCGCAGGCGTCCTCGCCTAGCGTGCCGCCTGCCCGTCGCAAGGCACGGTTCCCCGGGTCCCGCTCCCGACGGTCGTCCTGGCGGCCGAGGTGCCGGAGGTCGCCGTCCTCGCCGTGCCGACGGTCGGCGACGACGGCAGCGCCCGGCTGCCGGGCACCCCGGCCGACGACTTCACCGACCTGCTCGAGCGCGAGCAGGCCAAGGGCAGCCCCGGCGAGGTCGTCGCCGTGCCCAGCAGCAGCCCGACGCGGCTGCTGCTGGTCGGCACCGGCGCCGGCACCCCGACCGACCTCCGCAAGGCGGGAGCGGCCCTGGCCCGCAAGGCCAAGGACGCCGAGGGCCTGGCCGTCGACCTGCGCGAGGCGCTTCCCGACGCGGCCGGCCTGCGGGCGCTGGTGGAGGGGCTGCTGCTCGGCTCGTACTCCTTCACCCGCAAGAAGGAGCCCAAGCAGCGCGCGCTGACCGCGATCACGCTGGTCGGTCCCACGGACCAGGCGGCGCTCGACGCCGCGATCAGCACGAGCATCGCCACCGCGGCCGCCCGCGACCTGGTCAACACCCCATCGCTGGAGAAGACGCCGGACTGGCTGGCCCGAGCGGCGGGCGACCTGCTCCAGGGCTGCGACGTCAAGGTGCTGGACGAGAAGGCGCTCAAGAGCCGCGGCTTCGGCGGCATCGTCGGCGTCGGTCAGGGCTCCACCCGCCCGCCCCGGCTGATCGAGGCGCGCTACGACGGGGCCGGGTCGAGGGACAGCAAGACGCACGTCGTCCTCGTCGGCAAGGGCATCACCTTCGACACCGGTGGCCTGTCGCTCAAGCCGAACGCCTCCATGCTGGACATGAAGGGCGACATGGGCGGCGCCGCAGCCGTTCTCGCCACGCTGCGCGCGGTCGCTGACCTGAAGCTGCCGATCAAGGTGACCGTCCTGGCCGCCGCGGCCGAGAACATGCCGTCCGGCACCGCCCAGCGTCCGGGCGACGTCCTCACGCAGTACGGCGGGCGGACCGTCGAGGTGCTCAACACCGACGCCGAGGGGCGCCTGGTGCTGGCCGACGCGATCGCGTACGCCGACCGCGACCTCAAGGCCGACGTCATCGTCGACGTCGCCACGCTCACCGGCGCGATGCCGGTGGCGCTCGGCAAGAAGGTCGCCGGCCTGTTCGCCAGCGACGACGCCCTCGCGGCTCAGCTGGAGGCCGCCGCCGAGGCCAGCGGCGAGCCGCTGTGGCGCATGCCGCTGGTCGAGGACTACCGCGTCGCGCTCGACTCGCCGATCGCGGACCTGCGCAACATCGGGGAGCCGAAGCTCAAGCTGATGGGCGGCTCCATCACCGCGGCGCTGTTCCTGCGCGAGTTCACCGGCGGCCGCCCCTGGGCGCACCTCGACATCGCCGGGCCGGGCATGGCGGGCAGTGACGACGACGAGAAGACCAAGGGCGGCACCGGCTACGGCGTACGCCTGCTCACCGCCTGGCTCACCGAGCTCGCCCGTGCGAAGGGACGCCGCTGATGTACGGCCTCACCGTCCGCTGGTCGCTGATGGGCGCGCCCGCGGGCACCGACCAGCTGCTGCGCGACTACGTGCACGACACCTCCGCGCCGCGCTTCACCGGCATGCCGGGACTGGTGCAGAAGACCTGGCAGATCGCGCCAGGCGGCTTCTTCAGCGGCGTGTACGTCTGGAAGACCGCGGAGGCGCGGGCCGCCTTCCTGGAGGAGTTCCGCGCGAACCCCTCGCCGGTGAGCCAGCTCGTCGGGCAGGACCCGGACATCGTCCAGGAGTGGGCGCTGGTCGGCGTGGCCGTCGGCGGCGACGGTCCGCTGACGCCCTAGGCGGTGCGGGCCGCCACCAGCAGCCCGGTGCCCACCGGGATCGCCCCGGCCACGAACCGCTCGTCGTCCCGCAGCTGCTTGGCGAACTCCCGCTGCGCCACGGTGTCCGCGTCGCGCGCGGACGCCTCGGCGACCCGCCCGCCGCCGAGCCCGCCGGCGAAGACCGCGATCCCACCGGCCCGCAGCAGCCGTGCGGCGGCGTTGAGGTAGTCGCCGTTCTCGGCGCGGTTCGCGTCGCAGAACAGCAGGTCGTACGCCCCGTCGGACAGGCGCGGCAGCACCTCGAGCGCGCGGCCGTGGATGAGGCGGGCCCGGCCGGCCGGGATGCCGGCCTCGGCGAGCGACGTCTTGGCCAGGCGCTGGTGCTCGCTCTCGGCGTCGACGCTGGTGAGGACGCCGCCCTCGCGCATGCCGGACAGCAGCCAGAGCGAGGAGACGCCGGCGCCGGTACCGAGCTCGACGACGGCCTTGGCGCTCGCGGCCGCGGCGAGGAACCGCAGCGCGGCGCCGGTGGAGGGGTCGACGGCGGCGACGCCCACCTCGGCGGCGCGCTGCCGCGCGGCGAGCAGCGGCGGCTCCTCGGGCTGCCAGCCCGCGACCCACTCGGCCACGGCGGCGCCCTCGAGCGACCCGGCGCCCTTGCCCTTGGTGGTGCTGCCCGACTCGATGACGGCCTCCAGATGTGGACGCGAGGTGCGGTCGCGGTACGTCGGCGGCACTCTCGAGGGAACTCTAGAGGGAACGGCCTCCCGACCGTCGGCGTTGAGAGTGATGACCGCTTCACACGTCCCTCACAGGAGGCTGGGCACGATGTCGTCGACGACGCTGCTCGAGACCTCGGAGGGAGGTGAGGTCGTCCTGAACGAGGACCTGTGGACGCCCCCCTCCTGGGACGACGTCGTGCGCACGCACTCCGCCCGGGTGTACCGGCTCGCCTACCGCCTGACCGGCAACCAGCACGACGCCGAGGACCTCACGCAGGAGGTCTTCGTCCGCGTCTTCCGCTCGCTGTCGAGCTACACCCCCGGCACCTTCGAGGGCTGGCTGCACCGGATCACGACGAACCTGTACCTGGACACCGTCCGCCGCAAGGCGCGCATCCGCTTCGACGCGCTGCCGGACGACGCCGAGCGGATCCGCAGCCACGACGCCGGGCCCGCGCAGGTCTACGACGACACGCACTTCGACCACGACGTGCAGGCCGCGCTCGACGCGCTCCCGCCGGACTTCCGCGCTGCGGTGGTGCTGTGCGACCTCGAGGGCCTGTCGTACGAGGAGATCGCCGCGACGCTGGGGATCAAGATCGGCACCGTCCGCTCGCGTATCCACCGCGGCCGCTCGCAGCTGCGGGCCGCCCTCGCGCACCGGGCGCCGGAGGGTCAGAGCCTGTGAACGGAGCATGCGGGCGGCCCCCCGCGACGCAGGAGCGGGTGAGCCGGCCGCTTGCGGAGCGAACGCAGGTGTCGCGATGAGCGGCTGCCTCGGCGAGGTCGCCGCTGCCCTGGTCGACGGGGAGCTGGACCACGCGGCGCGCGAGCGCGCGCACCGGCACCTGACCCACTGCCGCAGCTGCCGCGACGAGGTCGAGGCCCAGCGCAGGCTCAAGGCGGCCCTGTCCGGCCTGGCGCCCGCACCCGCCCCGGACGCACTGACGGCCCGGCTGATGGCCCTGCAGGTGCCCGGCACCGACCGGATCAGCGCCCCGGCCGGGCGGGTGCGCCCTGCGACCGTGCGTCCCGCCGCGGGGCC
>JAOPWK010000290.1 GCA_025965735.1 Frankiales bacterium | reverse complement strand
GGCGCGGCGGGACCGGCCGGCTGCTGCCCCGGCGTGCTGCTGCCGGAGGCGAGCACCTCGCCGAGGTCGAGCGGGCCACCGGCCATGACCGGCACGGTGTCGGGGTCGAGCAGCGCGCCGAGCGCGGCACCGACCCGGGCCACCTCGGCCTCGACGATCGCGGCGACGACGCCCCAGGACCCGCCGCTGTCGCGGTGGCCGCGCACCTCGGCGTAGCGCTCGGCCAGGGGGTCGGTGCCAGGAGCAGCGGCAGCGATGAGGTAGCCGAGGGTGCCCTCGCTGCCGGGTGCACCGGCGCCGAGGGCGGGCCCGGCGGGGACGTCGGCCCGCAGGGCGGTCATGACGACGCGGCCCGCGCCGCCGTCGGTGTCGAGGCGGGAGGCCAGCGCGGTCAGGTCCTCGTCGGCCGTGACGAGCTCGGAGGCGAGAGCGCGCTCGTACGCGTCACCGGGGGTGAGGACGAAGGGGGTGGCGGGAGCGGGCAGCCCGTCCGGCGCGACCTGCACCTGGAAGTAGGTGGGCACCTGGCTGGTGGTGCGGCGGGCGGTGGGACGCACGGCGGCCGCGTCGCCGCGCAGCACGCCGACCCGCACGAGCGGTCCGCCGTCCACACGCACCAGCGCCTCGTCCGCGGTGGTGACGGTGGCCGCTGCGGTCGTGAGCTCGACGCCGGGGGCGTCGTCGGAGGCGTCCACCAGCACGAAGCCGCTGCGCAGCACCTGGCGCACGCCGTCCAGGACGGTCACCGCGGTGCCGCCGCCGAGGTGGACCTCGCGGTCGCGGGTCTCCAGCACGGCGCCGGTGCGGCCGGCGGTGACGGTCGCCCCGTTGGGGACGCGCCCGCCGACCTCGACAGCCGCGGACGTGCCGTCCTCGAGCACGACGCGGGCGTCGCTGCCGCGGGCCAGGACGGTCTCGGCGCTGGCCGTGTCACTGCGCAGGGCGGCGACGCCGACGGCGGTCAGCAGGACGAGCGCGAGCAGCCCGGCGACGCCGGCCACCCAGCCGCTGCCGGCCCGTCCGTCTTGTCCCAGCATGTGCACATCATCGACCCGGGGGGCCTGCCGATCCATGGCTCGAAAGGACTAGACGCCCTCGGCAGCCGCCCACGCGCGCAGCTCGGTCTCCGCGTCCTCGCGCGCCAGCGGCCCGCGCTCCATGCGCACCTCGAGCATGTGCTTGTACGCCTTGCCGACGAGCGGGCCGGGCGGCAGCCCGAGCAGCGCCATGATGTCGTCGCCGGTCAGGTCGGGACGGATCCGGTCCAGCTCCTCCTGCTCGGCCAGCCGCGCGATGCGGGCCTCGAGGTCGTCGTACGCCGCCGCGAGCGCAGCAGCGCGCCGGCGGTTGCGGGTGGTGCAGTCCGAGCGCACGAGCTTGTGCAGCCGCTGCAGCTGGTCACCGGCGTCGGTCACGTAGCGGCGCACAGCGCTGTCGGTCCACGCCGAGGTGCCCGGCTGCCCGTAGCCGTGGAAGCGCAGGTGCAGCTCGGTCAGCAGCGTCACGGCCGCGACGACGTCCTTGGGGTAGCGCAGCGCCTTGAGCCGCCGCCGGGCCAGGTGCGCGCCCTTGACCTCGTGGTGGTGGAAGGACACACCACCGCCGGGCTCGAGCCGGCGCGTGGCCGGCTTGCCGAGGTCGTGCAGCAGTGCGGCCAGCCGCAGCACCAGGTCTGGACCGTCGGTCTCCAGCGCGATGGCCCGCTCGAGCACCTGCAGGGTGTGGTCGTACACGTCCTTGTGCTGGTGGTGCTCGTCGATCTCCAGCCGCAGGGCGGGCAGCTCGGGCAGCACGTGGCCGGCCAGTCCCGTGTCGACGAGCAGCTCGAGCCCGGCCCGGGGGAAGCGGCCGAGCAGCAGCTTGGACAGCTCGTCGGCGATGCGCTCGACGCTCACGATCTCCAGCCGCTCGGCCATCGCGCTCATCGCCGCGACGACCTCGGGCGCCACCGTGAAGCCGAGCTGCGAGGCGAACCGCGCGGCGCGCAGCATCCGCAGCGGGTCGTCGCCGAAGGACTGCTCAGGGGTGCCCGGCGTGCGCAGGACGCCGGCGGCCAGGTCGTCCATCCCGCCGTACGGGTCGACGAACGCGTCCGGGACCTTCCAGTCCGGCAGCGCGACGGCCATCGCGTTCACCGCGAAGTCCCGCCGGGCCAGGTCGTCCGACAGCGAGGTGCCGTACGTGACCACCGGGTTGCGGCTGGTCCGGTCGTACGCCTCCGCGCGGTAGGTCGTGACCTCGATCCGGAAGCCCCTGCGCTGGGCGCCGACGGTGCCGAAGGCGATGCCGGTGTCCCAGGTCGCCTCGGCCCAGTCGTCGAGCACGGCCTGCACGGCCTGCGGGTGCGCGTCGGTCGTGAAGTCGAGGTCGTCGCCGAGCCGTCCGAGCAGCGCGTCGCGCACCGAGCCGCCGACCAGGTGCAGCACGTGCCCCGCGGCGCGGAAACGCTCACCGAGCTCCACCGCCACCGGCGCCACGCGCAGCAGCTCGCCCACGGCGTTCTGCTGCAGCTCGGTGAGGGCGGGCACGGGGGTCGAGCCTATTCGTGCCTTGCGCGGCGGGCGCGCAGGGAGGACGGTTTCGGCGTGAAGGGGGCGCTGGACGTGCACCGCGAGCTGCTGGCTCGCGGCGTCCCGCACGAGATGGTCCGGCTGCCGGGCCGGGCCACGACGGCGGACGACCTGCCGCGGCTGCTCGGCCTGCCGTCCGGCTGCGTCGCCGTGCGCTGCTACGAGGCGGTGCGCCCCGAGGGCGTGGTGTTCGTCGCGGTGCTCGTGCCGGCGGGCCGGGAGCCGCACCCGGACGCGCTGCGCAAGGCCCTGGGTGCGGAGGAGGTGCGCCCCGCCCGGGCGGAGGCGGTCAACGCCGTCACCGACTTCTCCGCCGGGCTCGTCTCGCCCGTCGGGCTGCCTCCCGAGGTCGAGCTGCTGGCCGACGCGGCGCTCGGCGCGAGCGACGTCAGCTACTGCCCGGTCGGCGAGGGAGAGGTGGTCCTGGGCATCCGCACCCGCGACCTGCTCGTCGCCACGGGCGCCCGCGCGGCCTCGCTGACGGCGGTCGCGCCCGCCTCCCGGGTGCTCGACCTGGACCGCCGGTCCGGCGCGCGCAGCACGGGCTGACCGGCCTGTCGCGCGAGGGCGACCTCGGGCCCGCCGACGTACCCTGACCCGGTGACCCCTCCCACGCCTCCGACGCCCGGCCAGGGGTCCGCCGGGCGGCGGCCGCTGCGTCGGGTGGACGAGACGAGCGCGGGCGGACTGGTCCTCGACCGGCTCGGGCCGGGTGCGTCCGGAGCGCTCATCGGGCGGCTCGACCGGCGCAGCCGGCTGCTCTGGTCGCTACCCAAGGGGCACGTCGAGCCGGGCGAGACCGAGCCCGAGACGGCGGTCCGCGAGGTCGCCGAGGAGACCGGCATCAGCGGCCGCGTCATCGGCAAGCTCGGCACCATCGACTTCTGGTTCGTGGCCGAGGGCCGCCGGGTCCACAAGACCGTCCGGCACTACCTCCTGCGCCGCACCGGCGGCGAGCTGTCCGACGCCGACATCGAGGTCGACGAGGTCGCCTG
>JAOPWK010000118.1 GCA_025965735.1 Frankiales bacterium | reverse complement strand
TGTCGTACGACGAGGCCGCCGTGGCCCTCGACGTCCCCGTCGGGACGATCCGGTCCAGGGTCTCACGCGCCCGCGAGCAACTGCTCGCCGAGCACCGCCAGGCCCAGGCGCGGTGATCCTCGCCCACGGCGCCGGAGCGGGCCGCTACGACGAGCTGATCGTTATCGGCGTGCTGCTAGTCGTCCTCGTCCTGGCAATGCTGCAGCTGCGATGGAGGTCTCGGCACCGGCAGCCAGACGACCACTGACGTGCGCGACGGGCTCCTGTAGCGGCGGCCAGCGGCTTCAGCGTCGGGGGTGGCCGCCGGCCGAGGCCCTCGAGGCCTACCGGCAGGCACACGGAGCACGGTGGGCGCCCCCACGAGACGACGCTGCAGCTTGCTCGCGATGCTTCATGTCGCGGGCACGCCGGCGACCGGCTCACGGACGCCTCGCGCGTCGACCAGCGCGTCGACCAGTACGACGCCGTCCACCCCGAGAGTCCCGTTCGGCTGAGCGCCGGCCGCTTGCCGTGGGTGCCGCGAAGGACTCCCCCCTCGGCCGCCACCTGGCACCTGTCCTGGACGGCTCGTGCCGCCGACCTTCGCGGACGCGGCGACCCGGCAGCCCCGGTCACCGTCACGCTCTACGAGGACTTCCAGTGCCTGGCCTGCCGCGCCTTCGAGCAGGCGGTCGGCCCGACGATCGCCGAACTGCGCTACGCCGGCACCATCCCGCGCCGAGCAGCGCCCGCTGGCCTTCCTCGATCGGGCCTCCACCAGCCGCTACTCCACCCGGTCGCTCAACGCCGTCGGCTGCGTCGTGGACAGCACACCCAGCGCCGCCGACCCGTTCATCGACCTGCTGTTCCCGCAGCAGCCCTCAGAGGGCGGCGCCGGTCTGAGCGACGAGCAGCTGACCGCCCTCGCCGAGGAGGCTGGAGCGGGCGACGCCGCCGACTGCATCTAGCACGAGAGGTTCCGGGACTGGACGGTGCTGATGACCGACGGTGCCACGGAAGCCGGCGTCAGCAGCACGCCGACGGTGCTGTCGACGGGCGGGTGCTGCAAGGCCGCTCGCCGCAGGGCCTGCGGGCCGCAGTCGAGGCGGCTGCGTCCTGAGCCCGGTGGCGATTCCGTCCGTCAACGGCGCCGACCTGTTCCAGGAGCAGCGCGGGGAGACCCGAGCGACGGGCGCCTGGGTGTGCTGCTGCTGCTGCTCGGTGGGCTCGTCGGGCTGGCCGCTGCCTTCGTGCTGCAGCTGGGCGCGACCGTCCCTCACCATCCCGATCAGCGTGTACGTCACCGTCCACAACGCGCGCCGCGGCGTGCTGCCCGCACCGCGCGGCTCGTGCCCGTCCTGACCGACTACGCACCCCTGATCGTCATCGTGCTCTACCTGCTGATCATCGGCCTCGCCGCGCAGCGCTTCTAGGACTACTGGACGACGCTCCTGCCCTGACCGCCGGCTCCAGCGCGGCCTGTCAGATGCGTCACGTGCAGCCGCGCACCGGAACTTCGCACGCTGCCCGAGCGACATGCACAAGGAGGCACCCGGTCGAGCGACCGCCGGGCGCCGCCCTCCAAGACCGAACGGAACGACGGCATGCAACGAGCTTTCGCCCTGCTCATCTCGATGGCGCTGCTCGCCGCTTGCGGCGGCGCAGCGGACACCGGTGAGGCTGACCTGTCCGCGGTCAGCAGCTACGTGACGGTCCCCGACCCGCCCCTGGGACCGGCGTCGCAGTCACTCACGCTGACCGACGGCCGCAGCTGGCGCTTCGCCGACGTCCCGGACGGGCAGCTGACGTTGCTGATGTTCGGCTACACCAGCTGCCCGGACGTGTGCCCGACGACGATGGCCGACATCGCCAAGGCTCTCGCCGAGCTCCCCGCCTCCACCGGCAGCAAGGTGCAGGCCGTCTTCGTCAGCACCGACCCGCACCGTGACACCCCCGAGCAGCTGTCCAGCTGGCTCTCGGGCTTCGGCGGCGAGATCGTGGGGGCGCGCGCGCCGATCGAGGACGTCGTCTCAGCCGCGGCGGCGTACGGGATCGGCATCGTGGCGCCGGAGGTCAGCGCCGGCGACTACGAGGTCACGCACGGCGGGCAGGTGCTGGTGCTGCAGCCCGGCGGCGCCGCTGTCGGCTACTTCCGCAACCTGGCCGGCTGGCGCGACTACGCCCAGGCCCTCCCGACGCTGGTCGAGGAGCACGCGTGAGACGCCCGTGGGGGCTCACCTCAGGCTCGCCAGGGCACCGCATCAGGACGACCGCCGGCGTCGCGGCGGGCCTGGCCAGCGTCGCGCTCATCGGCGGGTGCACCGACACCACGGACAGCCGCGCCGCGCCGGCGCCAGCTGCCGCAGCCGAGCTGGGCACCGCGTCCGCCGACGGCCTGACCGTCAGCGGCGGCTGGGCCGCAGCCGACAACGGACGCGGCACGACCAGCGCCTCGCCACCGATGACGGCCGCGTACGTCACGATCGCCAGCTCCGCCGAGCACGACGACGCGCTCGTCGGGGCGCAGACGGACGCCGCCGCCGAGGTGCAGATCCACACCAGCGTGCTCAGCCCAGACGGCACCAGCAGCACGATGCGGCAGGTGCCTGACCTCGCGGTCCCCGCCGGCGGGTCCGTCACCATGGAACCCGGCGGCGAGCACTTGATGCTCCTGGACCTCGCGCACCGACTCCGCCCGGGCGCGACCATCGCCGTCGAGCTGCACTTCGCCGACGGGACGCGCCTGGTTGTCGAGCTGCCGGTGCTCGACCGGATCGACCGGCCGCACTCGGGCCACTCCTGAGGCCGCCGTGGACCCTTCCGCGTCGATCGAGCGCCGGCGGCTTCTGAGCTGGCTCGGGCTCACCGCAGCCACTGGCGCGACCTCGGCCGTCGTCGGCTCGCGCCTCGGGCGCGCCGAGCCGCCCGAGGCTGTACCCGAGCCGCGGCTGGCCGCCGCAGACCGGGAGGTATCCGCACGGCCGGGTGGCCCCCAGCCCGGCATCGGCACGCGGATCCCAGCCTTCGGGACCGTGCTGGCGATCGACCTCGCCCCCGCCATCCGTCATCGCGCCGCCGATGCGCGCGCCGCCGCACACTCCCTGCTACGCGACTTCAGCCGCCTGGCGGAAGCCACTCGCGTGGGCGACCAGGGGGCGGCGGCCGTCGGGCTGGACGTGCGCCCGGCGTCGCTCGAGGTCACCGTCGGTATCGGCAGCTCCCTGCTGAGCCAGTGCGGCCTGGATCGACGACGCCCGGCTGGCCTCATCGAACTCCAGCCGTTCGTCACCGACCGGCTGGACCCCCAGCTATGCGGCGGCGACCTGCTGCTGCAGATCGGGGCCGAGGACCCGATGCGGATGGCCGCAGCGGTACAGGCGGCCAGTGCCGGGCTTCAGGGCCGAGGCGTCGTGCGCTGGTCACGCAGCGGCTTCCGCGAGACCACCGCGGCCGCTGCAGCGCCCGGGCAGACCGGCCGCAACCTGATGGGCCACCGGGACGGCACCAGCAACCCCGCCCCCGGCAGCCCGCTGTGGGAAGCGACAGTGCTGGCGCGCGAGCCGAGCGGCCCGGCAGACTGGATGGACGGCGGCAGCTACCTGGTCGTCCGGCAGATCCGGATCGACCTCGACGCCTGGTTCCTCCGGCCGTTCGACCAGCGGGACACAGCGCTCGGCCGACGCACCTCCAACGGCGCGCCGCTGACCGGGCACGACGAACACGACCCGGTCGCGCTCGACCCGACCGACGCCGCCGGAGCGCCGGTCATCGCGCCACGTGCGCACGTGCGCCTGGCGAGCACCCGCAACACCGGCGGCGCCCGCATCTTCCGCCGCAGCTGGAACTACGACGCCGGCTGGACCGGCACCGCACGCGACGCTGGGCTGCTCTTCCTCGCGTGGCAAGCGGACATCCGGCGCGGATTCCTGCCGATCCAGCAGTCCCTGGCGGGTGCTGTCGATCGACCTGAGCAACAAGATCGTCGAACTCGACCGCGCCGGTGGCGGCCGGCCGCCGTCGTTCGCCGGTGGCGGTGCGCTCATCCACGACCGGATCCGCACTCGCATGCGGGAGCTGTACGAAGCCGACGTCATGCCGGCGTACCTGGACCGGACCGCTCGCACGATGCTCGAACAGGGACGTG
>JAOPWK010000351.1 GCA_025965735.1 Frankiales bacterium | reverse complement strand
GACAGCACCTCGTCGAGCCGGTGGCTGACGTAGAGGATGGTCTGGCCGGCGGCGGCGTAGCGGCGCAGGCTGTCGAGCAGGTGCTCGACCTCCGAGTGCGGCAGCGCGGCCGTCGGCTCGTCCAGGACGAGCACGCCGCTGTCGGCGTCCTCGCGGTCCTGGACGGCCCGGATGATGGCCACCCGGGTGCGGTCGGCAGCGCGCAGCGCCCCGAGCGGGGTCGTCGGCGCGGCGTCGACCCCGAACAGCTCGAGCAGGTCGGCGGTCCGGGCGTTCAGCGCCTTCCAGTCGATCTTGCCGGTGCGGCCCTTGGGGAACGTCGTCCCGAAGGCGATGTTCTCCGCGATCGACAGGTCGGAGAAGACCGCCGGCTGCTGGTGCACGAACCGGAGGCCGGCGTCGTACGCCTTGTCGCTGGTCCACCCGGACAGCGAGGTCTCCTCGTCCCCGAGGTGCATGACCGCGCCCGGCTCGGCGTCGACGACGCCGGCGAGCACCTTGATGAGGGTGCTCTTGCCGGAGCCGTTGCCGCCGAGCAGCGCGTGCACCTCGCCCGGACGGATGTCGAGGTCGACCCCGTCCAGGGCGAGGACGCCGTTGTAGGCCTTGGACAGGTTCGACACCCGCAGCACCGAGGTCACGGGAGTTGCGGGGGCTGTCATCAGACGCCCCAGGCCTTCTTGTACGCCGCCTTGAAGTCCACCTTCGGCACGAACGGGCCGGAGGCAGGCAGGTTGTGCTCCTTGTCGACGAGCTGCCAGCCGAGGCCGGAGTCCGCGACGGGCTTGTCGGAGAACAGGCTGTTCATCGTGTCCACGGCCGCCCAGCCGGTCCAGTCGGACGGGGCGATGTTCACGGCGTCGACGCCCTGGCCGGCGCGCAGCAGGTCGAGCTCGGGCGCGAAGCCCTCGCCGCCCATGACGTAGATCTTGTTGGCGCGGCCGGACTGCACGACGGCCGGAGCGATGCCGAGCAGGGTCGCGGAGGTGTACGGGCTCTTCACCACGTTGGCGTCCGGGTGCTGCAGCAGCGCCGAGGTGGCCTTCTGCTGGAGGTTCGGGCCGAGCTCAGCGCCGGCGAACTCGACCTCGGCGACGATCTCGCACCCGGCGCACTTCTCGATCTCCTCCTTGAAGCCCTGGCCCGTGTAGTTCAGGACCGTGACGGTGGGGGAGTTGAAGAAGATGACCTTGGCCTTGCCACCGGTCTCGGCGATGACGGCCTTGGCCTGGTCCGCGCCGTACTTCTTGGTGAACTCGCCGATGCCGGCCTGCGCCTCGGGGCCGTAGTTGATGGCGGCCGAGAACAGGGCCGGGTCGCTGCCCTTGAAGAGCGGGTCGTTGCAGTCGAAGGAGTAGATGCCGACGACCTGGATGCCCTTGGCCTTGGCCTCCTGCAGCGGGCCCTTCACACCGGGGCAGTCCACCGCCTGGAGGATGATGCCGTCGGCGCCGGAGGCAATGGCCTGGCGCACGAGGCCCGGCGCGTTGGCCGGGTTGAGCTGGACGTCGTACACCTCGGTCTGCCAGCCGGCGGCCTTGGCGGCCTCCTCGGCGGCACCGACGGGCACGGACGACGAGATCGACGCCTGACCGGCCGAGATGATGACGACCTTCTTGTCCTTGGCGATCGGGCGAGGCGTCGCGTCCGGCTCGCGCAGGGTGCCTGCGTAGTTCACGTCCCCGTCGCCGGCCGGCGCGGTCCCGCCCGAGCTGCTCGCGGCGGGAGCCGGGGTGTCGTCGGCGGCGGGGGTGTTGTCGTCGGACGAGCCGCCGCAGCCGGCGAGCACCAGGGAGGCGGCCAGTCCGGCACCGATGAGGGCGATCGGGCGCGAGGTCAGGCGCAAGTGCATGTGTGCTCCGTTTCACAAGAGGTGCAAGTACCGAGGACGCTAGGCACTGCGCGCGTGAATCGGGTGCGTTTCGCAGAAGTTGGCCCTTTAGGACCACCCGCAGACCGTCCGAACCAGGACGAATCGGACAGGATGGCGGTTAGCGCACACGCGGATTCGCCCGATCGGCCGGTCCAGGTGACTAGTCAACGGCTCCGGTGCGTCACGAAGATCGCGGTGCCGGGCATGAGCGCACCCCGCAGCGGGCTCCACTGCCCCCACTCGCGGACGTGCTCGGCCGGCCACTCCGGCTCCACCAGGTCGTCCAGGACCAGCCCGGCGGCCACCAGCTCTCGCACCCGGTCGCCGAGGGTGCGGTGGTGCTCGACGTAGGAGGCCTCGCCCGCCTCGTCCACCTCCACGTACGGCGTCCGGTCGAAGTAGGACTGCTGCACCGTCAGGCCGCGCGGCCCCGGGTCGTCCGGGAAGGCCCAGCGGGTCGGGTGGGTGACGCTGAAGACGAAGCGGCCGCCAGGGCGCAGCACCCGGGCCGTCTCCCGCATGGCGCGGGCGCTGTCGGCGACGAACGGGATCCCGCCGAAGGCGCTGACGACCACGTCGAAGGCGCCGTCCCGGAACGGCAGGTACTGAGCGTCCGCCTGCACCAGCCGCGGGACCGCGACGCCGCTGCGCCCGTCGAGGCGGCGGCTCTCGAGCAGCTGGCCGTACGACACGTCGAAGGCCGTCACCCGCGCCCCCTGCGCAGCCAGCCAGCGGGCACCCTGCGCCGCACCGCAGCCGACCTCGAGCACGTCGCGACCGGACACGTCGCCGAGCAGGCGGGCCTCGGCCTCGCGCAGCCCCTCCGGGCACCACAGCAGGTCCACGTCGCCGAGGAAGTCGCCGTGCTCGGCCTGGTACGCCGTCGCCTCCGCGTCCCACCAGCGCCGGTTGGCGCGGGCGCTCTCCGAAGGCCCGGCGTCCCGGTGCTCGACGGCGGACGGGAGGTTCGACGGGGCGTCTGTCATGCGGCTAGTCTGGATCCTCGGTGTCTTGCGACGCCGTCCTCCCGCGCGCCCCAGAAGGGGGCCGCACGATCCCCATCCCTCCGGAGCCGTTTCCCTTGACGTCCACCATCGACAGCCCCTCCACGCCCCAGGTCGCCATCAACGACATCGGGTCCATGGAGGACTTCCTCGCCGCCATCGACGAGACCATCAAGTACTTCAACGACGGCGACATCGTCGAAGGCACCATCGTCAAGGTCGACCGCGACGAGGTCCTGCTCGACATCGGCTACAAGACCGAGGGCGTCATCCCCTCGCGCGAGCTGAGCATCAAGCACGACGTCGACCCCAACGAGGTCGTCAAGGTCGGCGACTCCGTCGAGGCCCTCGTCCTCCAGAAGGAGGACAAGGAGGGGCGCCTGATCCTGTCCTAGAAGCGGGCTCAGTAAGAGCGCGCCTGGGGCACGATCGAGAAGATCAAGGAGGAGGACGGCATCGTCACCGGCACGGTGATCGAGGTCGTCAAGGGCGGTCTGATCCTCGACATCGGCCTGCGCGGCTTCCTGCCCGCCTCGCTGGTCGAGATGCGCCGCGTCCGCGACCTCCAGCCGTACGTCGGCAAGGAGCTCGAGGCCAAGATCATCGAGCTGGACAAGAACCGCAACAACGTCGTGCTGTCCCGCCGCCAGTGGCTCGAGCAGACCCAGTCCGAGGTGCGCAGCACCTTCCTGGCGACGCTCCAGAAGGGCCAGGTCCGCAGCGGTGTGGTCTCCAGCATCGTCAACTTCGGCGCCTTCGTGGACCTCGGCGGCGTCGACGGTCTGGTGCACGTCTCCGAGCTGTCCTGGAAGCACATCGACCACCCGTCCGAGGTCGTCGAGGTGGGCCAGGAGGTCACCGTCGAGGTCCTCGACGTCGACC
>JAOPWK010000255.1 GCA_025965735.1 Frankiales bacterium | reverse complement strand
CGCCAGGCGGTCTCCGCCGCGGCCAGCCACTCCGGCCGGGCGAGGCCGCAGGCAGCGAGCATCCGCTCCAGCGACACCAGCGCCGCGGGCAGCGCCTGCGGCGCCGTGACCCAGACGGCCGCTCCCGCCTCGCGCAGGGCGTCGAGGTCCGGCGCCCGGTTCTCCTCCTCGTTGGCGAGCACGAGGTCGGGCTGCAGGTCGAGCACGTCCGCGACGCGCGGGTTCTTGGTGCCCCCGATCCGCGGCACGTCGAGGTTCGCCGGGTGGGTGCACCAGTCGGTGGCGCCGACCAGCAGGCCGGAAGCGGTCACGGCGACCGCCTCGGTCAGCGACGGGACGAGCGAGACGACCCGCGCCACCCGCGGCGGGACCGCGACGACCCGGCCCTGGTCGTCGACCGGCGGGCCGTCAGACGTCGGTGATGCGGACACCGGCGTGCGCCTTGTAGCGGCGGTTCACGGAGATGAGGTTGGCGGTGAGCGCCTCCACCTGGTGGGCGTTGCGCAGCCGGCCGGCGTAGACGCCGCGCATGCCGGGGACGAGCGCGGCCAGCGCCTGGACCAGGTCGGTGGCCTCGCGGTCGTCGCCGAGCACGAGCACGTCGGTCTCCACCTGCTCCACCGACTCGTCGAGCAGCAGCACGGCGCTCACGTGGTGGAAGGCGCCGACGACGCGGCTGTCCGGCAGCACGGCGGCGGCCTGCTGCGCGGCGCTGCCCTCCTCCACCGGCAGGGCGTACGCCCCCTGCTTGTCGAAGCCCAGCGGGTTGACGCAGTCCACGACGACCTTGCCGGCCAGCTCGCCAGCCAGCGACTCCAGCAGCTCGCGGTGCCCGTCCCACGGCACGGCCACCACCACGACGTCGCCTGCCCGCGCGGCACCGGCGTTGTCCGCCCCGGTGACCTGGCCCGGCAGGTCCTCCGCCGCAGCCTGCGCCCTGACGGCGTCGCGGGACCCGAGGACCACCGTCACCCCGGCCAGCGCGAAGCGGCGGGCCAGCCCCCGGCCCTGCTCCCCCGTACCGCCGAGGACGGAGACGACCAGGCCGGTCAGATCAGGGGCAGCGGGGGCAGGCGCGTTCATCCGCCGAGTCTGGCAGCCGCCCGACGTGCCGGCGCGGCCGAGGGGCTGTACGAAGGGGCGGTACCGGGACAGACTGGGACCCACGTCACGAACTGATCGCGGGAGCGGAGCAGGAGTCCCGGGGGACACGGCGAACAACAACCTCGACGACGCACGCAGCGCACGAGCAGGAGGCCACGGTGGACGCACGGGACGGGCAGGTGCCGGCTCCCCGCCGCCCCACCGCGCCCCGTCGCCGCCGCGCGTCCGGGCTGCCCGTCGGGCTGCCCGTCGGGCTGCCGAGGGACCTGGTGGAGGACGCGCCCCGCGTGGCCGACCTCAGCGCGCTGCTCGCGGACATCGACGCGCTCCGCACGACCCTGCAGACCGACCTCAGCCTGGCCGCCGCCGCCCTCGAGGAGGGCGCGCAGGACCTGGCCGCTGAGCTCGTGGACGGCGACCTCGCCGAGGTGCGCGCCTTCGCCGGCCGCGCCGCCGACCGGCTGACCCGGCTGGACGAGCAGGACGAGCAGCCCGAGCAGGAGCTGCCCACGCCGATCCGCCGCCGCCGGGTCCTGTCCGCCGCGCCGCTCATGGCCGCTGCGGCCGCCCTCGTCGGCTTCGTCGTCTTCACCCCCGGCCAGCAGGCCGCCGCGCCGGAGGCCACGCTCACCAGCGCAGCCGTGGCCGGCTACGAGCTGAGCCGCCTGGCTTCCGAGGGCGCTCCTGACGAGCAGCTGCGGGAGGCCGCCGAGGAGCTCAACGACGAGCTCGCGGTCCTCATCGCGAAGGCCGCCCAGGACCCGGCCGCCGCCCAGCAGGCCCTGATCCTGCTGGAGCAGACCCGCGTGGTGCTGGCCGGCCAGGGCGACAGCGGCGTCCTGCGCGGGGTCATCGCCGAGACGCGCGCGCTGCGCGAGCGGCTGCGCGACGCCCTGCCGCTCGACGCCGTCACGCGCCCGGTGCGGCCGGTCGTCCGCCCCGTCGTTCCGCACGTGCCGAAGGTGCAGCCGGAGCAGCAGCAGGAGCGTGCTGCCAGCACTCCGGCTCCCAAGAGCAGCCCCAAGCCCAGCGCGAAGCCGAGCAGCGCGCCCCCTCAGGCGCCCGAGCCCGCACCGACCACCGAGCCGGCTCCCGAGCCGACGCAGGGCGCGTACGACCCGCTCTCCAACGGCGGCTTCCCCGGCTTCTGACCGGGACGGCTCAGCCCGGCACGTGCCGCAGCCGCACCTCGCGCTTCGCGACGTCAGCCGCGACCAGTTCGACCTGCACCCGCTCCCCCAGCGGCAGCTCGCCCTCGCAGCGGGCCCGCACCGGCGGCTCCTGCAGCTGCACGACCGCGCCGCGCGGCCCGCTCTCGACGACGACCCCGTCGAACCGCTCCCCCACCCGCGGGGCCAGCACCACGGCCTCGGCGGCGTCGACGACGGCCCGCTCCAGAGCGTTGGCCCGGCGGGTGGCCCCTGCCATGACCTCGACCAGCGCGGGCAGCGCGACCCGCGCCCACTCCGGTAGCGGCGTGCCGGCGCAGACGGCGAGGCACACCTCGCCGACGTGGCGGTCGGCGAGCCGGCGCAGCGGCGCGGTGCAATGGGCGTACGGCGCGGCGACCGCGGAGTGCAGCGGCTGCTCCGGCGGCGCCCCGTCGAACGCGGTGTACGCCGCGCCGCGCAGCAGCCGGGTGGCCAACGTCAGCATCGCGGCGTGCGCGGGCACGGCCGGGTCGAGGGCGGAGATGACGGCGCCGTAGCCCTGCCCCTCCGGCCACTCCACCCCCAGGGCCAGGGCGCTGCGCCGCAGCGCCTGCACGGACTCCGCCTCCGCCGGCGGCAGCGTGCGCAGCAGGCCGACCTGCGCGTCGAGCATGAGCCGGGCCGCGGCGATGCCGGTCAGCAGGCTGATCTGGGCGTTCCAGCCCTCGACCGGCAGCTGGGCGCGCCACACGAGAGTCGGGCGGCCGGCGGCGTCGACCTCCACCTCCTGCGCGGGAGTCGGCAGGTCGACCGCCCCGCGGTCGGCGGCCCGCTGCTCGCGCAGCAGCCCCACCTCGCGCAGCAGCTGCAGGACCTCGCTCGCGCTGCCGTCGTCCAGCGCCGCCTGCACCTGGGCGTAGTCCAGCCGGGCGGTCGAGCGGACCAGCGCCCGCCGGACGTCGGTGCCGACGAGCTCGCCGGCCTCGTCGAGGTCGAGGGTCCACAGCAGCGCCGGCCGTGCCTGACCCTCCAGCAGGCTCGCCGCGTCCTCGCCGAGCACCGGCGGGTGCAGCGGCACGCGACTGTCCGGCGCGTACAGCGTGACCCCGCGGCGGAAGACCTCCGCGTCGAGGGCGCCGCCGGGGGTCACGAAGGCGGCGACGTCGGCGATGGCGTACGAGACGCGGTAGCCGGCTTGCGTGCGGGCCAGGTGCAGCGCCTGGTCCAGGTCGCGGCTGCCGGGCGGGTCGATGGTGACCAGCGGCAGGTCGGTCCGGTCGAGCTCGGGCAGGCGCGGGGCGGAGGCGGCGGCCGCCGCCTCCGCCAGGGCCTCGGGAGGGAAGTCGCCCGGCACGTCCAGCTCGGTCCTCAGGGCGTCGAGGTCGAGCGTTCCGGACGGCAGGCGCACGCGCAGGGAGGGCACCGGCTCACCCTAGGAGTCGCAGGTCCTCTGCAGGCGCGCCCAGACCGCCTTGCCGGGCGGGTCCTGGCGCACGCCGTTCTCGCTGGTGAGCAGGTCGACCAGCAGCATCCCGCGACCGCCCTCGGCCTCGTCCCCGGCCACGCGCGGCGTCGGCGGCTGCGGGCTGCCGTCGCAGACCGCCACGACCACGTCGCGCTCGCCCGACTGGATCTCCAGGCGGACGGGCGGCGCCGCGTACCGGATGGCGTTGGTGACCATCTCGCTGACGAGCAGCACGACGTCGTCGCACACCTCGGCCAGCCCCAGCTCCTGCGCGCACGCGTGCACGGCGGCGCGGGCCTGCGACGGCCCCTGGACGCTGTATTCGACGTCGATGCGGGTGCGCGGCAGCGCGCGGCGGTCCAGCTGCGCCAGCGCCTCGTGGCGGCCGGAGGTACGCAGCCAGCCGGTCATGTCCGGGCTGTCGGCGGGAGGACGCACCACGAGCGAGGACATCGGCCAGCTGCTCGGCAGCGGCGGCAGGCTTCCCAGCGCGGTGCGGACGCCTTCGCTGAGCTCCCCGGCGTCCTGCAGGTCGAGCACGACGGCCCGCGGCTGGTGCGCGAGCGCCTCGTGCACGGCGGCGACCAGCGGCTGGGCGTCAGCGTCCGCGACGGGTCCACGAACGGTGAGCACCTCGACGCCGTCGGCAACCTCCTGCCGCAGGAGCACGTGGGAGCACCTCGTCGCTGCTAGGCCGTCCGGGACAGGTCAGGGTCCGCACTGCGCGGACACCTCCCTCCTGCCCCTCCGGCCATTCGGACGAACCGGGCGTGACACATCTCTGTCCACACCGCAACCGCAGGTGCTAGCCCTCGACGACGGGGAGGTAGACCCGGCTCCCCTGCTCGGTGAACTCGGCGGACTTCTCCTTCATGCCGAGCTCGAGCGCGGCGGCCTCGTCCACGCCGTGCTCGGCGGCGTACTTGCGCACGTCCTGGCTGATCCGCATGGAGCAGAAGTGCGGGCCGCACATCGAGCAGAAGTGCGCGGTCTTGGCCGCGCCGGCCGGCAGCGTCTCGTCGTGGTAGTCGCGGGCCGTGGTCGGGTCCAGCGAGAGGTTGAACTGGTCCTCCCAGCGGAACTCGAACCGTGCGTCGGACAAGGCGTCGTCCCACACCTGCGCGCCCGGGTGCCCCTTGGCCAGGTCGGCCGCGTGCGCCGCGATCTTGTAGGTGATGACGCCGTCCTTGACGTCGTCACGGTCCGGCAGGCCCAGGTGCTCCTTGGGCGTGACGTAGCAGAGCATCGCCGTGCCGTACCAGCCGATCATCGCTGCGCCGATCGCGCTGGTGATGTGGTCGTAGCCCGGCGCGATGTCGGTGGTCAGCGGGCCGAGCGTGTAGAACGGCGCCTCGTGGCAGACCTCCAGCTGGAGGTCCATGTTCTCCTTGATCTTGTTCATCGGCACGTGCCCCGGGCCCTCGACCATCACCTGGACGTCGTACTCCCAGGCGATCTGCGTCAGCTCGCCGAGCGTCCGCAGCTCGCTGAACTGGGCCTCGTCGTTGGCGTCTGCGATGCAGCCGGGACGCAGCCCGTCGCCGAGCGAGAACGTAACGTCGTACTGCGCCATCAGCTCGCACATCTCGCGGAAGTGCGTGTAGAGGAAGTTCTCCTCGTGGTGGGCCAGGCACCAGGCGGCCATGATCGAGCCGCCGCGGCTGACGATGCCGGTCTTGCGCGTCGCGGCCATCGGCACGTAGCGCAGCAGCACACCGGCGTGCACGGTCACGTAGTCGACGCCCTGCTCGAACTGCTCGATGAGCGTGTCGCGGTAGACCTCCCAGGTGAGGTCCTCGGCCTTGCCGTTCACCTTCTCGAGCGCCTGGTA
>JAOPWK010000236.1 GCA_025965735.1 Frankiales bacterium | reverse complement strand
TCCGGCACGGAGCGCTTCAACGAGCAGCACGACGTCATCTACAGCGCGACCGACCCGAAGGAGGGCCTGTCGCTGCTGTACTTCCAGTACCAGGAGGACGGCTCCAAGAAGATCGTCTTCCCGGAGTCGCTGGCTGAGGGCAACACCTACAAGCTCCCGCCCTTCGTGAAGCTCCCCGGCTAGAGCGCAGGTACGACAGCCGGGTCCGGCGGCGCTGCTCCTCGCGAGCAGACTGCTGCCGGACCCGGCGCATGTCCCGGTCGGCAACCTCACGAAGGAGGCACGTGGACGTCCTCGTCCAAGGCGCGATCACCAGCGCCACGATCGCCCTGGTGGCGCTGGGCTTCTCGCTGGTCTACGGCGTCGGCGGAATCGTCAACCTGGCGCACGGATCGTTCTTCATGATCGGCGCGTACGCGGCCTACGCCGCCAGCGAGGCAGACATGCCGCTGCTGGTCGCCGCGGTCATCGGCGTCGCCGCGGCGATGCTGGCCGGCGTGCTGCTTGACCGGCTCGTGATCGCGCCCATCCGGCACCAGGAGGTCGCGGTCCTGATCGCGACGTTGGCGGTGGCGATCCTCGTCCAGTCGGGGGTGCAGTTCTTCTTCGGCGGCCTCGAGCGCCAGCTGCCCGGCTTCGTGGAGGGCAGCGTCAGCATCTTCGGCGTCGACCTGCGCCAGACCGAGCTGCTGGCCGGCCTGATGGCCCTGGTGACCATCGTGGTCGTGCTGCTGGTCCTCACCAGGTCCCCCGCCGGCCGCATGGTTCGCGCGGTGGCCGAGGACGAGGAGGCGGCGGTGCTCGTCGGCGTCCGTCCCGAGCGCGTCACCCTGTACGTGCTGGCCATCGGCGCCGGGCTGGCCGGTCTGGCCGGCGTGCTGGTGGCGCCGTACGGCGTCCTCACGCCGACGATGTGGCTGCTGCCGCTGACGCAGGCCTTCGCCATCGTGATCCTCGGCGGGCTCGGCAGCATCCAGGGCACGGTGCTGGCCTCGGTCGTCATCGGCTTCCTGGACCGCTTCGTGGCCTTCAACGTCAAGGACGGCGGCATCAAGATCGGGCTCGTGACGGTCGCGGTCATCCTCGCGACGCTGGTGCTCCGCCCGCAGGGCCTGCTGGGCAAGGTGGCCCGATGACCGACACCGCGGCGCACGCGAAGCCCTCCGCCGGCAGCAGGGCCAAGCGGTTCCTCAAGCCGAACGTCGTCCTGCTGGCGCTGATCCCGCTGTTCCTGCTCTACCTGCCGCGCTTCGTGGAGAACACCACGCTCCTCCAGGCGATCTCGGTCGCGACGATCTTCGTGATGTTCGCGGCCAGCTGGGACATCCTGTCCGGCTACACCGGCCAGGTGAGCTTCGGCCACGCCGCGTTCATCGGCACCGGCGCGTACACCGTGGCCCTGTTCAGCAAGTACGAGCCGGGCGTCAGCAACGAGCTCGCGCTGCTCGCCGGCGTCCTCGTGGCCGCGCTGCTGGGCGTCGCGATCGGCGTGCCCTGCCTGCGCCTCAAGGGCCCGTACCTCGCGCTGGCCACCCTGTCCGTCGCCGGCGCGCTGGTGCAGATCACCTTCATCTACAAGGAGCAGCTCGGCGGCGAGGACGGCATCGCCGGCGTGAAGAACGTCCAGGACGGCGCCGTCACCGGACCGCTCGGCGAGGGCCTGTCGAAGCTGGTGCTCGGGCCGCTGACCTTCGGCGGCAAGAGCCCCTTCGACCAGTACATCTACGTCAGCTACTTCGTGGCGCTGCTCGCGATGGTGCTCGTGGTCGGCGGGCTGATGCTGCTCGGCTACGGCAAGCGCGGGCTCGTGCTGCGCTCCATCCAGCAGGACGAGGCCGCCGCCGAGGCCGCGGGGGTGCCGCTGACCCGCTACAAGCTGGCCGCCTTCGTACTGTCCGCAGCGTGCGCCGGCTTCGCGGGCGGGCTCTACGCCCAGATCCGCGGCACCGTGGCGCTGGACCTGCTCAGCGTCGACCTGAGCCTGCTGATCATCATCATCGCGGCCTTCGGCGGTGCCGGCTCGATCATCGGCCCGGCCATCGGCGCGTACGCCGTGATCCTGCTGCAGAACTACTACCTCGACCGTGCCTCGGACGTGTTCGTCGAGCACCCCGAGCTGAAGATCGGCAGCTTCGCGCTGCTGCTCATCGTGGTGCTCATCGTCGCGCCGCGCGGGCTCGTCCCGCCCCTCCTGCAGCGGCTGTCCGGCCGCGGCAGCCCGTCCCGCGCCGCGGGCGCAGCCCTGACGGAGTCCGCATGACCGCGCTGCTCGAGGCCGAGGCGGTCACCCGCCGCTTCGGCGGCCTGACCGCGGTGAACGAGGTGAGCTTCACCGTCGAGCAGGGCGCCGCCGTCGGCCTCATCGGCGCGAACGGCGCCGGGAAGACGACGCTGTTCAACTGCCTCACCGGCTTCGACAAGCCGACCAGCGGCGACGTGCGCCTGCGCGGCAAGAGCCTGCTCAAGCTGCCCCGCCACAAGGTGGTGGGCAGCGGCGTGGCGCGCACCTTCCAGATCGTCAAGCCGTTCCCGGACCTTCCGGTGCTGGCCAACGTCATGGTGCCGCTGATCGTGCGCCGCACCAAGGGCGACGTGAAGGCCGAGGCGCTCAAGGTGCTGCAGCGCGTGGGGCTCGCGCACCGCGCTGCCTCGCCCAGCTCGCAGCTGTCCGAGGGCGACCTCAAGCGGCTGGAGATGGCCCGGGCGCTCGCGACCGGCCCGGAGCTGCTGCTGCTGGACGAGCCGTTCGCGGGACTGTCCACCAACGAGATCGGCGTGCTGTCCGAGACCATCAACCAGCTCAAGGCCGACGGCGTCACCCTCGTCATCGTCGAGCACAAGATCGGGTCGCTGCTCGCGCTGGTCGACCGTGTCATCGCCATGGACCAGGGGCGGGTCATCGCCGACGGCGAGCCCGAGGCGGTCATGCGCGACCCGGCGGTCGTCCGGGCCTACCTCGGCGGCGACCCCGAGGCGCAGGAGGAGGCAGGGCATGAGTGAGCGCGTGCTGGACGTCCAGGACCTCAAGGTGTCCTTCGGCAAGGCGCAGGTCCTGGACGGCGTGACCTTCCACGTCGACAAGGGCGAGACCGTCGCGGTGGTCGGCCCGAACGGCGCCGGCAAGACGACGCTGCTGCGCGCGCTGTCCCGGCTGAACGCGTGGTCGGGCAGCGTCGAGTTCGACGGCCGGCCGCTGCCGAAGAAGGCGTACGACGTCGTCATGGCGGGACTGGTGCACACGCCGGAGCGCCGCCGGCTGTTCCCCGGGCTGAGCATCCGCGACAACCTCGAGCTCGGTGCGCGCCGGCTGCGCAAGGAGCCGAACACGCGGGCCGAGGACCTCGAGCGCGTCTACACGCTGTTCCCCAAGCTGAAGGAGCGCGCCGGCCAGACCGCCGGCACGCTGTCCGGCGGCGAGCAGCAGCAGTGCGCCATCGGCCGCTCGCTCATGGGCCGGCCGCGGCTGCTGCTGCTCGACGAGCCGTCGATGGGCCTCGCGCCGAAGCTGATCCAGCAGATCTTCTCGATCATCCGGGAGATCAACACCCAGGGCACCACCGTGCTGCTGGTGGAGCAGAACGCCCAGCAGGCGCTGTCCGTGGCGGACCGGGCGTACATCCTGGAGACCGGCTCGATCGTCAAGGAGGGGACCGGGCGGGAGCTGCTCGGCGACCCGGCGATCAAGGAGGCGTACCTCGGGGTGGCGTGAACCCGCGCCCCACCCTCGTGATCACCACCGGTTTGCCGTCGCCCCCGTGCGAAAAAGGGGTGGTGATCACGAAGGTGGGACGTACCGCCGCTAGCTCAGGCGCTCGATGACCATGGCCATGCCCTGACCGCCACCGACGCACATCGTCTCCAGCCCGAACTGCTTGTCGTGGAACTGGAGCGAGTTGATCAGCGTCCCGGTGAGTCGCGCCCCGGTCGCGCCGAACGGGTGGCCGACCGCGATCGAGCCGCCGTTGACGTTCAGCTTGTCCATCGGGATGCCGAGCTGGCGGGCCGACGGGATGACCTGCGCGGCGAACGCCTCGTTGATCTCGGCGAGGTCGATGTCGTCGATCGACATGCCGGCGGTGGCGAGCGCGCGCCGGGTGGCCTCCACCGGGCCGAGTCCCATGATCTCCGGGGACAGCCCGGAGACGCCGGTGGAGACGATGCGTGCGAGCGGGGTGAGGCCCAGCTCGGCGGCCTTCGTCGCGCTCATCACGACGACCGCGGCGGCGCCGTCGTTCAGCGGGCACGCGTTGGCGGCGGTGACCCGGCCGTCGGGGCGGAACACCGGCTTCAGGCCGGCCACGCCCTCCATCGTCACGCCGGCGCGCGGACCGTCGTCGGTGGACACGACGGTGCCGTCCGGCGTCGTGACCGGGGTGATCTCGCGCCGCCAGAAGCCGTTGGCGATCGACTTCTCGGCCAGGTTCTGCGACCGGACGCCGAACTCGTCCATCTCCGCGCGGGTGATCCCCTCGAGGTCGGCGACGTTCTCGGCGGTCTGCCCCATCGCGATGTAGATGTCGGGAACGTTGCCGTCCGCGCGCGGGTCGTGCCACGTCGTACCGCCGGCCGCGGCCGTCTCGGTGCGGGCCGCCGCGTCGGCGAACTTCGGGTTCATCGTGTCGGGCAGCGAGTCGGAGTTGCCCTTGACGAACCGGGACACCGTCTCGACGCCGGCGGAGAGGAACACGTCGCCTTCGCCGGCCTTGATCGCGTGGAAGGCCATCCGGGTGGTCTGCAGGCTGGACGAGCAGTACCGGGTGAGCGTGACGCCGGGGAGGTGGTCGTAGCCGAGCTGCACGGCCACGGTGCGGGCCATGTTGAAGCCCTGCTCGCCGCCGGGGAGACCGCAGCCCAGGTGCAGGTCGACGATGTCGGCGGGGTCGAGCTCGGGGACCTTCGCGAGCGTGGCCCGGATGATCTCGGCGGTCAGGTCGTCCGGCCGGACGTCCTTCAGCGAGCCCTTGAAGGCCCGGCCGAACGGCGAACGGGCGGTGGCGACGATGACGGCGTCGGGCCCGGTGGAACCGGCCATGCGCGTGCTCCTCTGTCGTACGACTGAACGGACGTTCAGAAACTAGCGCACCGTCAGCGGGGCGCGGCGACCGACTGCGCGGCGTCGTAGACGGCGGGATAGAGCGCGAGAGCCCACAGGTCGTACCCGTCGGCGGAGGGGTGGAAGCGGTCCTCGCTCAGCGTTCCCGGATCGGCGCGGAACACCGGCCCGGTCCGCGCGGCGAGGTCCACCGGCACGCCGCCGGCCTGCCGTACGGTCTCCCGCTGCGCCGCCCCGGTCCGCCGGCCCGACCAGGCCACGATCTCCCGCAGGGGCTGGGCGAACGCCCGTGCCGCGCCGAGGTCCGGGCACGTGCCGACCACGACCGCCGTCCCGGCGGCGCGCAGCCGTGCCACCGCGCCGGACAGGTCCCGCTGTACCGCGTCGAGTGAGGTCAGGTGGGTCGCGTCGTTGGCGCCGACCAGGATCACGGCCACGTCGGGACGGCCGTGCAGCAGTGCCCGGGACACCTGGGTCCGCAGGTCACCGGCCCGGGAGCCCGACACCCCGACGCCGTCGAGGACGACCCGCCTCCCGGTGGCCCCGAGCAGCGCCGCGAGCCGCCCGCCGACGGTGTCCTCGGTACGGGCCACGCCGAGCCCCGCCGCGGTCGAGTCACCCAGCAGCACGAGCCGGAGCGGTGACCCGTCCGCGGGGCCGTACGACCCCTCGGGGGCGGGCGCGGAGTCCGCCGACACGTACGTGCGGCGCGCGGCGACGAGCCCCTCCAGCGCCAGCGCGGCCCCGCCGAGCAGCCCGAGGGCGAGCACCCCCGCCCCGGTCCGGGCCAGCAGCCGCCCGGTGGTCATGGTCGGCCCGCGGGACCGACGAGCGGTACGGCGGGACCGGCCAGCGGTACGCCCGGACCGGCGGGCGCCACGGTGAACAGCCGGATGCGGTGCCGCAGCTGCGCCCAGCG
>JAOPWK010000178.1 GCA_025965735.1 Frankiales bacterium | reverse complement strand
CGCGCCGCGGCTCCGGGTCGTCGCTGCACGCGGTCAGCAGGAGGGCGGCGGCGAGGAGCAGGCGGGTGCGCACGCCGCCGACGCTATGCCTTTCCGACCGGCCACGAGACGCCCGACGCGTGACAGCATGGCGAGGTGGACGCCGTCACCTCCGTACCCCCGCCCGTCAACGAGTCGATCCGGATGTACGCGCCCGGCAGCCCCGAGCGCACGTCGCTCGAGGCGCGGCTGGCAGAGCTGGCCGGTGACCGCCTCGACCTGACGATGACGATCGACGGCGAGCAGCGGGCCGGCGGCGGCGAGCCGATCGACGTGGTGCAGCCGCACCGGCACTCTGCGGTGCTCGGCACCACCCGCGACGCCACCGGCGCGGACGTGCAGGCCGCAGTCGACGCCGCCCTGGCCGCCGCACCCGCCTGGCGCGCGACGTCGTACGACGACCGGGCGGCGGTGCTGCTCCGTGCCGCGGAGCTGCTGGCCGGGCCGTGGCGCGACACCCTCAACGCCGCCACGATGCTGGGCCAGAGCAAGACGGCGTTCCAGGCCGAGATCGACAGCGCCTGCGAGCTCATCGACTTCCTGCGCTTCAACGTCGCGTTCGGTCGGCAGGTGCTCGACGAGCAGCCGGTCTCCTCGCCGGGCGTGTGGAACCGGATGGACCACCGGCCGCTCGAGGGGTTCGTACTGGCCATCACACCGTTCAACTTCACCGCCATCGCGGCGAACCTGCCGCTGGCGCCCGCGCTGATGGGCAACACGGTCGTCTGGAAGCCCTCGCCCACGCAGCAGCTCGCGGCGCACTTCACGATGCGGCTGCTCGAGGCCGCGGGCATGCCGCCGGGCGTCATCAACATGGTGACCGGCAACGGCGGCGCGGTCAGCGAGATCGCGGTGCCGCACCCGGAGCTGGCCGGGATCCACTTCACCGGCTCCACCGCGACCTTCCAGCACCTGTGGCAGGCCGTCGCCAAGGGGCTGCCGTCGTACAGGAGCTACCCGCGACTGGTCGGCGAGACCGGTGGCAAGGACTTCGTGCTCGCGCACCCCTCGGCCGACCCGGCGACGCTCGAGATCGCCCTCGTACGAGGCGCTTTCGAGTACCAGGGCCAGAAGTGCTCAGCAGCCTCGCGGGCCTACGTCCCGCGGTCGCTGTGGGAGGCCGGCCTGCGCGACTCCCTCGCCGACCGCGTCCGCTCCCTGTCCTACGGCGACGTCACCGACCTGCGGCACTTCGGCGGCGCGGTCATCGACCGGCGCGCGTGGGACCGGCTCTCGCAGGTCGTGCGCGGCGCCAAGGAGGACCCCTCGCTGGAGGTGCTCGCCGGCGGAGGGGCGGACGACTCCGAGGGCTTCTTCGTCGACCCGACCGTCGTCGTCGGGCAGGACCCGCGGCACGAGGTCTTCAGCAAGGAGTACTTCGGGCCGGTGCTCGCGCTGCACGTCTACGACGACGGCGACTGGTCCAAGGCGCTGCAGCTGGTCGACGAGACGGCGCCGTACGCCCTGACCGGGGCCGTCATCGCGGACGACCCGTACGCCGTCGCCGAGGCGTCCGACCGGCTGCGCTTCACGGCCGGCAACTTCTACGTCAACGACAAGCCGACCGGCGCCGTCGTCGGCCAGCAGCCCTTCGGCGGAGCCCGGCAGAGCGGCACGAACGACAAGGCCGGCTCGGTGCTGAACCTGCTGCGGTGGACCTCCCCGCGCACGCTGAAGACGACGTTCGTGCCGCCGCACGACCACGCCTACCCGCACATGGGCTGACACAGGGCCTGCTGAGGTGGACAGTCGGGGCGTGACCCCCGACCCGAACGGTCCTGCCGTCCCCGGCCTCGAGCCGCCGGAGGCCCGCACCCCGCCGCCGGACCTGCCGCAGGACCCCACCACACCCAGTGGCCGCTTCCGGCCGGAGGAGCACCCGCGGGTGGTGGAGCCGGCGCCGCGCACGCGCGGGCTGGACATGTCGAAGGACCCGGACCGCTTCGACCCGGACGCGGTGCCGGAGCTGCCGCGCGGGCTGGACCCGGCGTACGACCCGGACCGCTTCCGCCCGCCCGGGCAGGGGCAGACGCTGACCGACCTGCTCGGCAAGGAGGGGACGCAGGAGGGGGACCGCGACGGCTACCAGTGGGTGATGGGCCTGGTCGGCGTCTTCGTGTTCCTCGGGCTGGTGGCCTTCCTGTTCAACAGCGTGCTGACGCCCTAGGCGGGTCGGGCCTGCGCCTTGGCCGCGGGTTCCAGCACCTCGAGCAGCGTGAGCAGCTGGGCGCTGTCCCACGGCTTGGACAGCACGAGCGAGGCGCCGAGTGCGTAGCCGTTGCGGACGTCGTCCAGCACGTCCCGGGCCGACAGCAGCACCACCGGGAGGTGGCGCAGCGCGGGGTCGGCGCGCACGAGGGTGAGCAGCTCCCACCCGGTGAGCCCTGGCATCATCACGTCGAACACCAGCGCGTCCGGCGGCGGCTCCTGCCGCAACCGGACCAGCGCCGCCTCCCCGTCAGGGGCCGCCTCCACCTCGTGCCCGGACGTGCCGAGCTCGAGAGAGAGCAGCTCACGGATGACCGGGTCGTCATCGACGACGAGAACACGCATACCGGGTGCATCGGGCGATCCGGGCCCGCCCTGAAGGTCAGCGGCCGGTCTTGTCCTTCAGCTCCTCGATCTTCTGCGAGGCCTCGGCCTTGGTGAGCTCGGTCGTCTGGACCTCCTCACCGGCCTGCTGCGCCAGCGTCGACAGGTAGCTCTGCTGCGGCCCGGTGACCGGCTCGTCGCCGGTGACCCAGTCGGACGGGTCCTTCTCCGGGTTCTGCGTCACGGCGTTGCTGGCGACCACGATGTCCTCCTGGGTGTCGAACGGCTGTTCGAACTCCAGGTACCCCCCGTCAGCCCTGCCACACCCGCTGGCCGTCCGCCTCGCGCAACCGGCGGGCCATCCCGACGAGGATCTTGTGGGCCAGCACGGGCACCTGCTCGAGCAGCGGCAGGAAGCGGCGGCCGTCGATGACGAGCAGCTCGCACGGCGTCAGGGTCGTGACGGTGGCGTCCCGTGGCGCCGGGTCGATGATGGCCAGCTCGCCGAACCACTCGCCCTGGCCGAGGACGGCCACCTCCGCGCCGGCCACGGTCACGGACACCTCGCCGTCGAGCAGCACGAAGAACTCCTGGCCGGCCTCGCCCTGCCGCACCAGCGGGGTGCCGGCGGCGGAGCTGAGGGTGTCCGCGGAGCGGGCGAGCGTCTCGAGCTCCTTGCGCGACAGCGCCCGGAAGATGGGCACCTGGCTCAGCCGGTCGAGCTTCTTGTCCTTGCCCAGCATGCGCAGCTCCTCGGGGGTCGGCACACGGTGAGGCACCGCAGCGGCCAGCGTCAACCGGGGTGCGCGACCTGCACCGGCTCGGCCCGCCCGCGCAGGACGAGTAGCCCGCGGCCGGGCAGAACCTCGCCACCCGTCGCGCGGGACAGCCGCGCGCCGAGCAGGTCGCCGTCGGCGGGTCCCTGCGGCGACAGCAGCACCCCGGCCTTGCTCTTGCGCACGTCGACGACGAACCCGCGGTAGCCCGTGACCAGCTCGTCGGTCGTCCCGGCCACCACGACGACGTGGCCACTGTCCCGCGCCTCGCGCACCGCCTTCTCCAGGACGTAGGACAGGCCGCTGTCCACCAGCAGCTCCGCGTCGTCGACGAGCAGCGCGCGAGGCCCGGTCGCGAGCGCCGTCTCCAGGTCGAGGGACGCGTCACGGTCGGTGATGCAGGCGGCGAGTCCGGACAGGTCGCGCAGCGGCGACCGGCGAGGAGCCACCACCACGACGGGCAGCGCGTCCTGCAGGCCCAGCGCGATGGTCATGAGCGCGGTGCTGCGCCCGGACGAGGGCGGCCCCCCGATGAGGAAGGGCGCCTCCGACAGGTCCACCTCCACCGGGTCCAGCTCGTCCCCGCCGACGCCCAGGACGACGGAGCGCGGCGACGTGGCGGGCGGCAGCGAGGACAGTGCGACGGACGACGGCAGCAGCTCGACCCGCCGCGGCCGGTGCAGGGCGGCCGCCGGCGCCGCGG
>JAOPWK010000173.1 GCA_025965735.1 Frankiales bacterium | reverse complement strand
CCGCGGCGCGGGTGTCGGCCGTGCAGGTCGGGCAGACCGCGGCGCGCGTCGCCGGCGGCGCCACCGTGCTGGCGAAGCCGCCGGTCCGCAAGCTCGCCAAGGAGCTGGGCGTCGACCTGTCCGCGCTCACCGGCACCGGCCCCGGCGGCACCATCACCCGGTCCGACGTGGAAGGGGCTGTCTCCGCTGCTTCGGCCACGCCCGGCTTCGTCGCGGCGGGCTACGACCCGGCGACCCGCGAGCGGCGGATCCCCATCAAGGGCGTCCGCAAGCACACGGCCGCCGCCATGGTGGAGAGCGCGTTCACCGCGCCGCACGTCACCGAGTTCATCACCCTGGACATGACGCCGACGATGGAGCTGCGCCCGCGGGTGCAGGCGATGCCGGAGTTCCGGGACGTCAGGGTCACGCCGCTGCTGTTCGTCGCCAAGGCGCTGCTGCTGGCGATCTCCCGCAACCCCGAGATCAACGCGACCTGGGACGAGGCCGCGCAGGAGATCGTGGTCAAGGACTACGTGAACCTCGGCATCGCGGCGGCGACGCCTCGCGGGCTGCTGGTCCCCAATGTCAAGGATGCCGACCAGATGTCCCTGCCGGAGCTGGCCCGCGCGCTGCAGGACCTGACCGAGACCGCCCGCGCCGGCAAGACGCAACCTGCGGACATGACCGGCGGCACGATCACCATCACCAACGTCGGCACCTTCGGCGTGGACAACGGCACGCCGATCCTCAACCCGGGGGAGTCGGCGATCCTGTGCTTCGGGGCCGTACGCCCGACGCCGTGGGTGGTGGAGGGCGAGATCTGCGTGCGGCAGGTGACCCAGCTGTCGCTGTCCTTCGACCACCGCAACGTCGACGGCGCGCTGGGCTCGCAGTTCCTGTCCGACGTCGCGCGCGTGCTGTCCGACCCGATGACGGGCCTGGTCTGGGGCTGAGCCCCGGACGCACGAGGGCCCGCGACCGGAGCGGTCGCGGGCCCCCGTGTGTCGAGCAGTGTCAGGTGATCCAGATGGACTCGATGACACCGCGGTCTTCGGGATCGCGGATGTCGATCCGGCGGTCCCGCCGGCGGATGTCGTCCTTCAGCTCCCGCATCGCCGGCGCCAGCTCGGCGCCGAGGCGCTCGAGGCAGTGCAGCCGTCGCAGGATGCCGTCCTCCTCAGGAGTGAGCTTCTCCAGGGTGGCCTGCATGCCGGTGCCTCTCGTACGTGGATGGACCTCGACCGTAGAGCCAGGCGGGTGCGGCACACAGGGCCATCCGGGTGGTCTGCTGATCACTGTGCGTGACCGACCCCGCCCGCCCGGGCGGGTGTGACCTGCTGCACACTGCGTGCACGTACACCCTCGACGCTTGGAGCGCCCGCATGCCGCAGGTCCAGACCGCACGAGGCCCCGTCGACGCCGCCGACCTGGGGCCGACCCTCATGCACGAGCACATCTTCGTGCTCACCCCTGACGTGCAGCAGAACTACCCGCAGGAGTGGGGGTCGGAGGAGGACCGCATCGCCGACGCCGTCAGCAAGCTGAACGAGGTGGCGGCGCTCGGCGTGAAAACGATCGTGGACCCGACCGTCGTGGGCCTCGGCCGCTACCTGCCGCGCATCGCGAAGGTGGCCGCGCAGGTGGACCTCAACATCGTGTGCGCGACCGGCCTCTACACCTACGACGACGTGCCGTTCTTCTTCCACCACCGCGGCCCGGCGCTGAACGATGCGGTCGGTGCCGAGGTCCCCGACCCGATGGTGGACATGTTCGTCGGGGACATCCGTGACGGCGTCGCCGGCACCGACATCAAGGCCGGGCTGCTCAAGTGCGCCATCGACCACCAGGGCATGACCAAGGGCGTCGAGCGGGTCATGCGCGCGGTCGCGCTGGCGCACAAGGAGACCGGCACGCCGATCACGGTGCACACGCACCCGGGCAGCCAGCAGGGGCTCGCGGTCCAGAAGCTGTTCGCCGAGGAGGGCGTCGACCCGCGCCGCGTCGTGCTCGGCCACAGCGGTGACAGCACCGACGCCGACCACCTGTCCGAGCTCGCCGAGGCCGGCTTCGTGCTGGGCATGGACCGGTTCGGCATCAACCTCGAGACGACCTTCGAGGCGCGCGCCGACGTCGTGGTGGAGCTGTGCCGCCGCGGCTTCGCCGAGAGCATGGTGCTGTCCCAGGACGCCTCCTGCTACATCGACTGGATCGACCCCGGCGTCATGGCGCTGCTCCCGACCTGGCGGTACACGCACCTGCACGAGGACGTGATCCCGTACCTGCTGGAGAAGGGCGTCACGCAGGAGCAGGTCGACACGATGCTCGTCGACAACCCACGCCGGTACTTCGAGGGCGCGTCGGCATGATCAGCGTGCCGGGCACGTACGGCGCCGTCTGACCCTTGTTCTGCGGGGTCGCACCGGACGATCGCCGGTGTGACCGGCGGATGCGAGGAGGATCACCCTCAGGGGCGGACACGATCCGGTCGATCCGGTGTTGGAACAGAGGTACACCGGAAACGAAGGGGGACCCGAAGATGAGCATCGTCAGCAAGATCCGCACCAGCCGGAGCCGTCGCAGCACCCGCGGCTACCGCGAGCTGGCTCGCGCCGTGGCGTCCGCCCCGACCCGCGCCAGCCGCGAGGAGCTCCTGCAGCTCGCCAACATGGGCCGCTAGCAGCACCTCGCACGACCCGGGCCGGGCCTGACGCCGCGAGGCGCGGGCGCCGGCCCGTCCTGGTGTCCGGGGGTGCCTCGCGCCCCAGCGGGCACGGGCGCGGCATGACTGCCCGCGCCCCCGGACTGCTGCTCGGCCTCGGCCTCGGCGGGTTCGTCGACGGCATCGTGCTGCACCAGCTGCTCGGCTGGCACCACATGCTCACCAGCACCGGCGAGCACCCCGCAGGGACGGTGGAGGGGCTGGAGGCGAACGTGGTGGCGGACGGGCTGTTCCACGTCGCCACCTGGGTCTTCGTCCTGGCCGGCTCGCTCGCGATGCTGGCGGCCTGGCGCTCGGGCCGGCTCGCTCCCAGCTGGTCCTCGCACGCCGGCCTGCTGCTCGCCGGCTGGGGCCTGTTCAACCTCGTCGAGGGGCTGGTGGACCACCAGCTGCTCGGCATCCACCACGTCCGAGACGACCTCGGCGGGCCGCTGAGCTGGGACCTCGGGTTCCTGGCGCTGGGCGCCGCGCTGCTCGTCGGTGGGCTGGCGCTGCACCGCCACGGCGAGCGGGCGACCCGCGCCGTCGACCGGAGGTAGCGCCCGGCAGACTCGGCGCATGGCTGCACGCGTGCGCGCTCCGGAGCTGGTCGGCGCCGGAGGCTGGATCAACACCGGCGGGACGTCGTACGGGATCGGTGACTTCCGCGGCCGGATCCTCGTCCTGGACTTCTGGACGTTCTGCTGCGTGAACTGCCTGCACGTCCTGGACGAGCTGCGCCCGCTCGAGCAGCGCTTCGCCGATGTGCTCGACGTCGTGGGCGTGCACTCGCCGAAGTTCGCGCACGAGGCAGACCACGACGCGCTGCTGGCCGCGGTCGAGCGCTACGAGGTGCACCACCCCGTGCTGGACGACCCCGACCTGACGACCTGGTCGCAGTACGCCGTGCGGGCCTGGCCGACCCTGTGCGTCATCGACCCCGAGGGCTACCTCGTGCACGTCGCCTCCGGTGAGGGGCACGGCGAGGGGCTGTCCCGCCTGGTGGAGCAGCTGGTCGAGGAGCACGAGGCGAAGGGGACGCTGCAGCGGCGCGGCGCCGCGTACGTCCCGCCGCCGCAGGCGGACACCGAGCTGCGCTTCCCGGGCAAGGTCGCGCTGCTGCCGGACGGCACGCTGCTGGTCAGCGACACCGCGCACCACAGCGTCGTGCAGATGGCGGCGGACGGCGAGACCGTCCTGCGCCGCTACGGCACCGGCGAGCGGGGCCTGGTCGACGGTCCCGAGCCCCGGTTCGCTGAGCCGCAGGGGGTCCTTGTCACCGCGGCGGGGGACGTGCTGATCGCCGACGCCGCCAACCACGTCGTACGCCGGCTCGACCTCGACAGCGGCGCCGCCACGACGGTCGCCGGCACCGGGCAGGTCTGGCGGCCGGGCGACCGCACCAGCGGGTTGGCGCTGGAGACGCGCCTCAGCACCCCGTGGGACCTGGCCGAGCACGACGGCGAGGTGGTGCTGGCGATGGCCGGGACGCACCAGCTCTGGTCGCTGTCCCTCGACGGCAAGGGCGACGGCCAGGTCCGGGTGCTGGCCGGCACCACCGGTGAGGGGCTGCGCGACGGCGACGCGAGCAGGGCGTACCTCGCCCAGCCGAGCGGGCTGGCGTCCGACGGCGACCGGTTGTGGTTCGCCGACGCCGAGACGAGCGCGCTGCGCTGGTACCGCCACGGGGAGATCGGCACCGCGGTCGGCAGCGGGCTGTTCGACTTCGGGCACGTGGACGGGCCGGCGCAGGAGGCCCTGCTCCAGCACCCGCTCGGGGTGGCTGTGCTGCCCGACGGCAGCATCGCCGTCTGCGACACCTACAACGGTGCGGTCCGGCGCTACGACCCCGCCACCGACGAGGTCAGCACGATCGCGAGCGGCGTCGCGGAGCCGAGCGGTGCGGTGGTGGTGGACGGCGAGCTCGTCGTGGTCGCGAGCGCCGCGCACCGGCTGGAGCGGCCGGTGGCTCCGGGGGCGATGGCGCGCATCCGCGGCCAGGCCCGGCAGACGCAGCGCCCGGTGACGGACGTGTCCCCTGGCGAGGTCGTCCTCGAGGTCGTCTTCGAGCCGGCGCCGGGCCAGCACCTGGACGAGCGGGACGGCCCCGCGACGCGGCTGGTCGTCAGCTCCAGCCCGCCGGAGCTGCTCGTCGAGGGAGGCGGTGCGGGCACCGGCCTGTCCCGCTCGCTGGTCCTGAGCGGTGAGCAGGGAGTGCTGCACGTGGCCGCCACGGCGGCGAGCTGCGACGAGGGGGTGGACCACCCGGCGTGCCACATCACCCAGCAGGACTGGGGCATCCCCGTGCGGCTGGTGGAGGGCGCGCCGCCGCACCTCGGCCTGGTCCTGCGAGGGTCAGCGGCCTAGGCACGACGTCGGCCCGCCCCCCGAGGGGAGCGGGCCGACGGCCGAGCGGGTGCCTAGTAGACGTCGCGCTCGCGGGTCACGACGGTGTCGGCGCCGACGGTGTCGCGGCGGCCGAACACCAGCATGGTGAGCAGCAGGCCGATCGCGCCGCAGATCATCAGGATGATCCCGACGACGTTGATGTCGAGACCGCTCACGGACGCCTCGACGGCGAAGGTGAGGATCGCGCCGATGGCGAGCAGGAAGATGCTGACGCCGATGCCCATGGTTCCTCCAGGGTCCGTGCGGCAACAGGGTGCGCCGCGGTGGTGGTGATCTACCCGTCCAGCCCCACCAGACACGCCGCCGTACGGGTGACCTGCTCAGGACGTCCGGATCGTGCCCCGGTGTCCGGAACTGGCGCACGCGCAGGGCCGGCCACCCGCGGGTGACCGGCCCTGGTACGCGCAGCTGCTAGAAGGCGGCTTCGTCGACCTGCATGAGCGACAGGTCGGTCGCCTCGCTGATCGCGCGCTTGGCCGACAGCTCCGGCAGGACGCAGGCCGCGAACCAGCGCGCGGCGGCGACCTTGCCCTCGTAGAAGGCCTTGTCGCGGGCGGAGGCGCTCGGCAGCTTCTCCAGGGCCACGACGGCCTGGCGCATGAGCAGCCAGGCGACGACCAGGTCGCCGAAGGACATCAGCAGGCGGGTGGTGTTCAGCCCGACCTTGTAGATGTTCTCGTTGGCGTTGCGGCTGCCCTCCTGGGCCGCCGACATGAGGTCGTTGATCATGTGGCCGTTCATGGCCTGGACGTCCTCGAGCGCCTTGGCCAGCAGCTCGCGCTCCTTGGTGAGCGAGCCGCCCTCGTCGGCCTTGGTGAACTCCTGGATGTCGCCGACCAGCTTGGTCAGCGCGGCGCCCTTGTCCCGCACGATCTTGCGGAAGAAGAAGTCCATGCCCTGGATCGACGTGGTGCCCTCGTAGAGCGTGTCGATCTTGCTGTCGCGGATGTACTGCTCGATCGGGTAGTCCTGGGTGAAGCCCGACCCGCCGAACACCTGCAGCGAGGTGGCGAGCAGCTCGTACGCCTTCTCCGACCCGTAGCCCTTGACGATCGGCAGCAGCAGGTCGTTCAGGCGCACCGCCAGGTCGTCGACCTCGCCCTGGTGGGTGGTGAGCTCGACGCGGTCCTGCTGGCTGGCGGTGTAGAAGACCCGCGCGCGCAGGCCCTCCGCCCAGGCCTTCTGGCGCATGAGCATGAGGCGGACGTCCGGGTGGTGCGTGATGGTCACCCGCGGCGCGGTCTTGTCCGTCATCTGCGTGAGGTCGGCCCCCTGGACGCGCTGCTTGGCGTACTCGAGGCTGTTCAGGTAGCCGGTCGACAGCGTCGAGATCGCCTTGGCGCCGACGAACATGCGGGCGTTCTCGATGACCTGGAACATCTGCGCGATGCCGTCGTGCACGTCGCCGACGAGGGTGCCGACCGCGGGGGTCTTCTCGCCGAAGGTCACCTCGCAGGTGGTGGAGACCTTCAGACCCATCTTCTTCTCGACGTTGGTCACGACGACGCCGTTGCGGTCGCCGAGCCGACCGGTCTCGAGGTCGACGTGGTACTTGCTCACCAGGAACAGCGACAGGCCCTTGGTGCCGGGGCCGCCGGCGCCGGGAACGCCCACCGGGCGGGCGAGCACCAGGTGGAAGATGTTCTCCGGCCAGTCCCACTCGGCCGAGGTGATGAAGCGCTTGACTCCCTCGATGTGCCAGGTGCCGTCCTCCTGAAGCCGGGCCGTCGCGCGACCGGCCCCGACGTCGGAGCCGGCGTCGGGCTCAGTGAGCACCATGGTGGCGCCCCACTGCCGCTCGATCGCCATCTCGGCGAAGCGCTTCTGCTCCTCGGTGCCGTTGCGGTGCAGGATCGCGGCGAAGCCGGCGCCCGAGCCGAACATGTACACCGCGGGGTTGGCGCCCAGCAGCATCTCGTTGGCGGCCCAGCGCAGGGTGGGCGGAGCGCCGATGCCGCCGAGCGTCGTCGGGAGGTCGAGCTTGTCCCAGCCCCCGTCGGCGTACGCCTGGTAGCTCTTCAGGAAGCTCTTCGGCATCGTGACCGTGCCGGCGTCCTGATCGAACACGGGCGGATTGCGGTCGCTGTCGATGAAGCTCTCGGCGAGGTCCTCGGTCGCGAGGCGCTCGACCTCCTTGAGCACGTCGCGCGCGCTGTCCTTGTCCAGCTCGGCGAACGGGCCCTGCCCGAGGACCTGGTCCGCGCCGAACACCTCGAACAGTTTGAACTCGATGTCGCGCAGGTTGCTCTTGTAGTGACCCATGCCTGGGGCTCCTCGGGGGACGGCCGCGGTTACCGGCGAGTAGGAACAGGATGCTACCGACGGGTAACCCGTGCAACCCGCCGGTCGGCGCAACACGCGCCGGAGTGACTAGTCCCCGTGGGGGATGCCGGCCTCTGGGTCCTTCGGGCCAAAGATCCCCAAACCGGCGACATCTGCCCCCGCGAGACGGCAAGGTCGTCGGGTGACCACCGAGCAGACGGCCGCGCCGCGCGCCCAGCAGCAGCCCGCCCTCGAGGCGCGCCTCCTGGAGGCGGTCGGCCAGGCGGTCATCGCCACCGACGCGGACGGGATCGTCCTGCACTGGAACCGCGCCGCGCAGGAGCTCTACGGCTGGAGCGCGCAGGAGGCCGTCGGCCGTCCGATCGTGGAGCTGACCCCCTCCTCCGCCTCGCGCGCGCAGGCCACCCAGATCATGGAGGCCCTCCACAGCGGCCTGTCCTGGACGGGTGACTTCCCCGTCCGCCGGCGCGACGGCAGCGAGTTCATCGCGCTGGTCACCAACCGGCCGCTGCTCGACGACGAGGGCCGCGTGTGCGGCGTCATCGGGGTGTCCAGCGACATCAGCGAGCGGGTGCACGCCGAGCTGGCCGCGCGTCGCATGGAGGCGGTCGTCGCCTCCATGGGCGACGCCGTGATGACGACCTCGCCCGAGGGCCTGATCCTGACCTGGAACGCCGCCGCGCAGCAGCTGTACGGCTGGTCGGCCGAGGAGGCCGTGGGCCAGCACGTCTCGCTGCTCGCGCCGCCCGGTGGCGAGACCGCCCTCGCGGCCATGTCCGACCGGCTCCGTCGTGGCGAGAGCGTGCGCGGCGAGACCGAGCGCTCGCGGCGCGACGGCACCACCGTGATGGTGTCGATCACCATCTCCCCGGTGCTGGACCGGGACGGCCGCTACGTCGGCGCGAGCTCGATCGCGCGCGACGTGACCGAGCAGCAGGCCTGGCAGCGGGCCCTCTCGCACGCCGCGCTGCACGACGACCTGACCGGTCTGCCCAACCGCACGCTGCTCGCCGACCGCCTCGACCAGCAGGTGGCGGCCTCGCAGCTCAGCGGCTCGCCGCTGTCCGTGCTGTACGTCGACCTGGACGCCTTCAAGGACGTCAACGAGGCACAGGGCCACCCGCTCGGCGACCGCGTCCTGGTGGAGGTGGCGCACCGCCTGCGGGCCGCCGTCGGTCCCGCCGACACCGTGTCCCGCTTCGGGGGCGACGAGTTCGTGGTGCTCCTGCCCGGCACCGACGAGGCCGCGGCAGGGCCGGTCGCGGAGCGGCTGCTGGAGGCGGTGCGCGCGCCGCTCGAGCTCGACGGGCAGCGCCTGCACCTCTCGGCCAGCATCGGCGTCGCCGGCGCTCCGCAGGCCGACGGCACCGCGCTGCTGCGCGCTGCCGATGCTGCCGTCTACGACGCCAAGGGCCGTGGACGCGGGCAGGTCAGCACCTTCGTCGGCGCGCTGTCGCAGCAGGCCGAGGAGCGGCTGCTGCTGTCCGGTGAGCTGCGCGACGCCCTCGCGACCGACGCGCTGCACCTCGTCTACCAGCCGATCGTCGGCTGCGGCGACGGCGCCCTGCTCGGCCTGGAGGCGCTGCTGCGCTGGGAGCACCCCGAGCGCGGCAGCATCCCGCCGAACACCTTCGTGACGGTGGCCGAGAAGACCGGCCTGGGCCGCGACCTCGACGACTGGGTGCTCCGGCACGCCTGCGCGGAGTTCTCCCGGCTGCGGCTGACCGGCCAGGTCGGCGACGACGTCTACCTCGGCATCAACGTCACCGCGACCAACGTCGTCGAGCCCGGCTTCCCCGCCACCGTCGAGGCTGCCCTGGAGGCGGCGCGCCTCCCCGCCTCCGCGCTGGTGCTCGAGGTGACCGAGACCGGCGTGATGAACGACCTCGACATGGGCGTGCGGATGCTCACCCACCTCACCGACCTCGGCGTCCGCATCGCCATCGACGACTTCGGGACCGGCTGGTCCTCGCTGACCTACGTGCGCACCCTGCCGGCGACGATCATCAAGCTGGACCGGTCGTTCGTGGCCCGCCTGCACGAGGACGACGCCGACCTGGCCATCGCGGCGTCGGTGGTCGAGCTGGGCCGCGCCACGCGCATGACGGTGGTCGCGGAGGGCGTGGAGACGCAGGACCAGCTGGCCGTGCTGCGGCGGCTGCGCTGCACGGCGGCGCAGGGCTACCTCTGGCACGCCGGCGTGCGCGCCGAGCAGCTGCCGGAGGCGCTCGCCACCGTCGCGGCCGTCGCCAGCGTGGTCGCGGAGCCGGCCGCCCGGGCGCCCCGCCAGCGCCTGGAGGTCGGTCCGGAGCACGGGCTCGTGCGGCTGTGGGAGCTGCACGGTGACGGCGCGTCGCTGGCCACCATCGCGGCCGCGCTCAACCGTGAGGGCTTCCGCGCGCCGAGCGGCCACCGCTGGCACGGCAAGACGATCGCCCGCGTGGTGGCCGAGCCGTCACTGGCCTCCTCGTACGACGAGGAGTAGGTGCCCCCGCTCGTCGTGCGGCCGGCGGGCGACCGCTTCGTCACCCGCACGCCCGGCATCCAGACCCGGCACTGCTTCTCCTTCGGGCGGCACTACGACCCGGAGCACATCGCGCACGGCCGGCTGGTGCTGCACGACGAGCACATGCTCGCGGCCGGCGCGGGCTTCGACCCGCACCCGCACCGCGGCGTGGAGGTCGTGAGCTGGGTGCTGGAGGGGACGCTCCTGCACGAGCACGACGGGCAGACCGCGCAGGTGCCCACCGGCAGCCTGCAGCGGATGAGCGCGGGCAGCGGCGTCGTGCACGCCGAGCGGGCGGGGGCCGAGCCGACCCGGTTCGTCCAGCTCTGGCTGGCTGTCGAGCCCGACACTGCTCCGGCGTACGAGCAGGTGGGTGGCGCCGGTGAGCTGGCCGAGGTGCTGCCGGGCGTCCACGCCGGCCGCCTGAGCGGGCGCTGGACGGTTCCGGATGCGGCTCGGGCGCACGTCTACGTCGCCACGGGCGGCTGCACCCTCGACGGCATGCCGCTCGCCGAGGGCGACTCGGTGCGGCTGACCGCGGCCGGGGCACAGGCGCTGACCGGCGACGCGCAGCTGCTGGTCGTGCTGCTGGACGACTGAAACCCCTCCGGCGCGGGCATCCCGATCCCGGATCCACGCTCGCCTGCTCCTGCGCGCCGTGGCACCCTTGAGGCACCTGGCAGCGGAAGGAGGGGCAGTGGTCGACCGGGCGGACGTCGTCGAGCAGCGCGAGCTGTCTCTGCGTCCCGTGCCCGATGCTGCCCCCGTCGCCCGCGAGGCGCTGCGCGCGCTGCTGCGCGACACACCCTTCGAGGGCCGCCTGGACGACGGCGAGCTGGCGCTGTCCGAGCTGGTCACGAACGCCGTGCTGCACGGGCGGTCGCCGATCGTGCTGCGCCTGGTCCGCAGCGAGCACTGCGTGCGCGTCGAGGTGTCGGACGGCAGCCCCGTCAGCCCGTCCTTCTCGATGCTCGACCCCACCGCCGTCACCGGCCGCGGGCTGATGCTCATCAGCGCCGCTTCCGACCGCTGGGGCGTGGAGCCCGACCCGGTCGGGAAGCGGGTCTGGTTCGAGCTGCACACCGGCGACTCGGTCGACGAGCTGGAGGCCGACGTCGACGCGCTGCTGGCTGCCTGGGGCGATGACCTGGCCGAGGACCCCGCGCTCGAGCAGGTGCGCGTCGTGCTCACCGATCTGGACACCGAGCTGGTCGCGCGCGCCGAGGCGCACGTGGAGGGGCTGCTGCGCGAGCTGCGCCTGCTCACCGCTGACCAGGGCGTGTCCGACGAAGGCGTCCGCGTGGCCCGCTCGGTGCTGCAGGCCGCCTCGGGCATGGACGCCGTGCGGGCCGACCTCCGGCACCAGCTCGCCGTGGCCGTGTCCGCCGGGCAGCCCCGGGTCGACCTGTCGCTCACCGTGCAGCGCGACGACGCCGAACTGGTCCGCGACTTCTCGCACGCCATGGACGAGGCCGACCGCCTCAGCCGCGCGGGCGCCCTGCTCTCGACGCCGACCCCGGCGGAGCTGTCCGAGGTGCGGCAGGGCTACCTGCGCCGGGTGCTCTCGCAGCTCAGCAGCTGAGCACCGCCCCAGCTGGGCAGGCTGGTCCCATGAAGCTCTCGGGTTCCCACGTCCTCGTCACCGGCGCCTCCCGCGGCATCGGCGCGCACATCGCCGCCGGGGCCGCCCAGCGCGGCGCCACCGTCACCCTCGTCGCCCGCTCCGCCGAGGCCCTCGCCGCCCGCGCGACCGAGCTCGGCGGGTACGCGCTGCCCTGCGACCTCGGGGTGCCGGCCGAGCGGGAGGGGCTGGTCGCGCGCGCCGAGGCCGCCGCCGGCCGGCCGGTCGACGTGCTGGTCAACGTCGCCGGACTGGACGCCGTGGCCGGGATGCTCGAGGTGACGGCCGAGCAGATGCGGTCTCTGTACGAGGTGAACCTGCTCGCTCCCGCCGAGCTCGTCCGGCAGGTGCTGCCCGGCATGGTCGCCCGCGGGCGGGGTCACGTCGTGACCGTCTCCTCCGGCTTCTCCACCGTCACGGCGCCCGGGCTGGTGCCGTACGCCAGCAGCAAGGCCGGCCTGTCGCATTTCCACGCGGGCGTCGGGCTCGAGCTGCGCGGCACCGGCATCGGCCTGACCCTCGTGGAGCCCGGCCCGGTGCGCACGCAGATGTGGGAGGACATCGAGGAGCACGGCCTGTCCGCCGCGGCCCTGGAGCGCTGGGTCCGCCTGCAGCTGACCCGCATCGTGACGCCGGAGGAGGTCGCCATCAAGGTCCTGGACGGCGTGGAGCAGGGCAAGTCGCACGTCGTCCCCTCGCGCCGGATGTCGCCGGTGCTGGCCTTCACCTGGATCCCACGCCGGGTCGGGGACCTGGCGCTGACGGGGGTGCGGCGGCGCTGAGCGGCTTCCTGCTGGTCGCGCTCGGCGGGGTGGTCGGCGCGCTGCTGCGCTACGGCGCCGTCCTGGCGCTGCCGCACGAGCCCGGCACCTGGGCGTGGTCGACGGTGGTGGTCAACGCCGTCGGCGCCTTCCTGCTCTGCGCCCTGCTGACCCGCGTGCGTGATGTCCGCGTGCGGCTGCTTCTCGGCACCGGCCTGCTCGGAGCCTTCACGACCTTCTCCGGGTTCGCCGTGGACGCGGTGCTGATCGGGCAGGACCGGCCTCTGGTCGCGCTGTCGTACGTGGCGGTGTCGGTGGGAACGCTGCTCGGCGCTGCCCTGCTCGGCCGGGCGGCGGCTGCCCCGTGAGCCCGGAGCTGGCTGTGGCGCTCGGCGGTGCCGTCGGCGCGCCCGCGCGCTACCTGCTCGACCAGGCGGTCCCGCGGCCGTACGGCGTCGTGCTCGTCAACCTGCTCGGCAGCCTGCTGGCCGGAGTGGTCGCCGGAGCCGCGCCGCCGGCCGCCCTGTTCCTCGCGGTCGGCGTGCTCGGGTCGTTCACCACGGCGTCGACGCTGGCGTGGGACGTGCTGGACGCCGAGCGGCCGGCGCGGCTGCTGACCCTGCACCTGGTGCCGGGGCTCGCGCTGGCCGCGGTCGGATTCGCGACCGGCCGTGCGCTGTGACGCTCGACGACCGCGTCGCGGAGCTCGCCGCCGACCCCGGCCGCACCTGGGGCGTGCCGGACGCGCTGCTGGCCCTCGCGGCGGTGCCCGCCTCGCTCCTGCTGTCGGTCCTGCTGCTGGCCGCGCTCCCCGACGTGCCGACCGCCGCGGCCGTGGGCGGGGCCACCGCGCTGCTCGCCGCTGCGGCGGTACTCGCCGTACGCCGGCCGG